>JBEIOW010000187.1:0-5021 GCA_040377385.1 Bacteriovoracaceae bacterium
ATAACCGCGCTGCGAGGATGATCGAGACCATGGAAATGCGTGGAGTAGTAGGACCAGCGGACGGAGCGCGTCCACGCGAGGTTCTGATTCGGTGATCGACGCCGGGAGGTTGGTTTGCGCGATCGTGGTTCTCCTTCTCCCGTTTTCCGTTTCGGCGGAGGGGCCGGACGCAGTTCGGGAACAGATCCAGGGCGGGCAGGAGCTCCAGCAGGTTGTCGAAGAGTCGGTTCAGGCGGGTGCTGTGACGCCTGCAAAGAACCAGAAAAGAAAGGCTCGGGGATCCGTCCCACGTGAAAAAGAAGCCGAAGGCACTGAAGCCCCCAACCGATTCGAAGCGGACCCCGTCATCAAGAGCCAGTACCGGCTCAACGGACAACCGCTCGAAGTGGATCCGGATTGAGCGACCGTTCCCGCTCCCGGCCTACGTGCGGGACGCGATCGATCGCTTGGACGACGCAGGCCACGTGGCTTATGTCGTCGGCGGCAGCGTTCGTGACTTCCTGCTGAACCGGCCGGCCAAGGATCACGATATCGCGACGAGCGCGACGCCCGACGAGATCGTCGCTCTTTTTCCGAACTCAATCGAAGTCGGCCGACATTTTGGCGTGCTGAAGGTCCCGATCTCATCGGGCGTGCTCCTGGAGATCGCGACTTTCCGCGAAGACCTCGAGTACCTCAATCACCGCCATCCTTCGAAGGTCCGTTTCGCGGGCCCGGAAGAAGACGCTCGTCGACGTGATTTCACGATCAACGCCATCTATTACGACCCGAAGACGCACCGTCTGCTCGATAGCGTGGGCGGGATCGAAGATCTGCGTCTAAAGCGGGTGAGCGCGATCGGGAAAGCCTCCGACCGCTTCCGGGAGGATGCGCTCCGCCTGCTTCGTGCCGTGCGCTTTGCGACTCGACTCGATTTTGAAATTGATCAGGAGACGGATCTTGCGATCCGCGAGCGCGCCAAGCTGATCCTTAAAGTCTCGGTCGAGCGAGTCCGCGAGGAGCTGAACGCCATGCTGGTCGGCGCACGTGCGGCGCAAGCCGTGGCGCTGCTCTCCAACACTGGGCTTCTTCCTCACCTTCTGCCCGAGATCGAGAGCCTGCGTACGATCGCCGAATCGCCCGCGATCGGTTCCGACGCGGGTGGCACGGTCTTCCAGCACACTCTCAAGGTAGTGGATACGTTGGTGCGACAAAATCCGGCGGAGCGCCCGATCGAGCTCGTCTGGGCAGCGCTCCTTCACTCGGCCGGTAAAGCCGAGGCTCATGGGCGGAGCGGGGGAAAGAGTTTCAACGGTCATGAAGTCGAGGGAGCGCGAATCGCGCGGGAAATCACGACGCGTCTAAAGTTCCCCAAGGAACAGTCCGAACGCATCGCGCTTCTCATTGAAGACCAGCTTAAGTTCGCCGGGGTTTTTCAGATGCGCGAGTCGACGCTCCAACGGTTTGTCGCTTCGCCAGGATTTGATCTGTTGCTCGCTCTCCACCGCGCTCAAGCGACCTGTTCCGATGGGAATCTCGCGGCCTATGAATTCTGCGCGTCGCGGCTCAAAGAGAACCAAGGTGCCGGCATTTCCCCCGACGCGCGCTTGCTCAAAGGCGAAGATCTCGTTGAGTTGGGTCTGCCCCCGGGACCGCGGTTCTCGGAAATTCTCCGCGACATCGAGGACCTTGCGCTGGAGGGGCGGCTGAAGTCCAAAGACGAGGCGCTTGAATACGTCGTGAAGCACTATGTCCGCTAGCCGGCAGATCTTGCCGAGTTTCGTTCGTCCCGGATCCGTCTAATATTAGAGGGATCTGTCAGGGGGATCGACGAGATGCGCTCGCTTCAATGTTCAGCATGGTTGGCCGGCCTTGTGATTGCACCGTTATCTTTGGCTTACGCCCAGGACCCCTGGCCGATGCCACCTCAGGCGCAAAGCGACGGGGAGGCGGGACCCAAGTGCGATCGGGATCGCGAGGAAGTCGATGCCGTGAAGAAACTTCTGACGGACGTCGAAAGTGGTCGCGCATCTTCGATTCGTACCGCGGATGACTTTCTCGGCGCGCTGCCGCTCAGTGTGCGGTCCAGTTTTATTTTCGTTGCCGACAGCAAGAGTGTTCAGCAAGCCGACGTGGACAGTCCTCGTGTGATCTTGAAGAGCCCGAATGCCGAAGTGACCGTGACCTTCAATACGAATCCCGCCCACCTGGGTTACGACGCTGTCGAAATGCAGCTGTGGAATGCGCGCGCCCAGCGTTTTGAGCTGGCAGAGGTGCGGTTTCCTGCGGACAGCAAGGACGCGGCTCTCCGTGGGATGAACCGCCCTCAGGTCGAGCGCGAGCCGGCCAAGTGCGCGACCTGCCACCAAGGCCCAGCGGGCGATCGTTCCATGGCTCATTTGAGCTCTAAGCCCGTGATGGATCCCTATCGTTTCTGGGCGGGCTTCGTGCCGTTCTCCGAGGACCGCCTCAATCGCGGTTCGGTGGACGTGAAGTGGTTCAAGTCTTATCTCGATCGCGTGCACGGTGGGGCCCCTCGGTACCGGCGCATCGCCACGAAACTCACCTCGGTGGGGCTCGATAAAACTCTCGCATCTCGACCTTCCGTTCAGGTTCCCTCGGCGAAGTCGTGGTCCAGTCAGCCGGTCAATACTCCAGGCTTGGACATCTCCCACCAGTTCCTGATCCTGAACGGATGCCGGATCGTCGAAGAACTCAAGCGCCGCCCGGACTGGGACACCGTGAAGTGGTTCGTCGCGGGGTCCTTCTCGTGTACCGATCCGACGCAGTTCCTGGATGAGGGACGTAACCAGCAGGCGAAAGATTGGTTCACTCAGCGCAAGACGGGTCTTAAGAGCGGGCGGTTTGACTTCGATACGCTCATTGCGCAGACGCGCGCCCGGCAAAATACGCTCGCCGAGGAGCGTGAAGGACGTCAGCTCTGGTTCTACGAAAAGCAGCTGGGATCCGTGGCTCGCGCGCGTGAGCAGATCGCGCTCGCTGATCGCTACAACATTCGGGGAAAAGGTCGTACTGGCCCCTCCAAAATCGGCTCCGATGACAATCGACACATTGTCAGCCGCAGCATTTTTCCCACGTTCGAGACGGACTATCGCGAGGTCGCACGTATGCGCTACCTGCTCGAGCCACTCGGCATTGAGATGAACCGTTGGTCGATGGCGATCGATCCGGAAACCTACTCGCACGTCGAGTTCTTCACGGAAGTGGAGAGCCATCCCGAAATCCAGAGTCTGATTCAAGAGACCAGCAATCAGTGCGAGAAGATGGCCGAGAAAGCCAAAGAAGGTCTTGGTTCGCTCAAGAAGCGTGAGCGCCCGGTGACGGGCTACTCATCCCCCGAAGAGCTGGCCGCCTCGGCTAGAACGAGTTTAGCGGGAGTGACTCTCGCTCAAGCGCGCTCGAAGGTCGGCTTCCTCAATGCTTGTGCCGCTTGTCACACGACGGCGATGCTTGGCGCTCCCATTCTCCCTTTTTCTAATGTTGCTGATCTCGAGGCTCTGATTCGCAAGACCAGCGGTAGCCTGGGCGATGAGGGGGAAAAGATCTGGGACCGCGTCACCCGACGTCAGGATCTCTACGGGGCGATGCCACCCGGGATGTCGCTGAGCGACGAGGAGAAGCGCTCGCTTCGGGTGTGGCTCGATATCGTGAAGACTGGCGAGCGCTCGACTAAGAAGAAGTCTCCTGCGCGAGCAGTCGCTTCAGACGCGAAGAGTCCGGCTCGATAATCAGCGTTTTGTTGCCGGTGTAGGAAACCTCGGTGCTGTCCTTGATGCGCTTCACGTGCTTCTTGAACGTGTAGTCGACCTCGGTCTTTCCCCAGGACTCGCCTTTCGAATAGTAGATGCAGAGGTGCGCGGCATCGAGCAGGGTCTCGAGCGCGGCGGACTTGCCGGAGTTCAACGGAACGACCACGTGCGCGCCCGGCTTGCCCCGAACGTGCAGCCAGATGTCGTTGCCTCGCGCATGCTTGAAGGTCAGTTCCGAGTTCTCATCGCGCGTGCGGCCGACGAGGATCATGGTTCCGTCTTTAGCGACGAAACGTTTGCCGAGCCAGCCCATGCCCGCATTGCGCTTCTTGGTCTTGGAAGTGCCCACGCTCGCTTCGGTGTCACGTGCTTCTTCGGCGGGCTGGATCCCGACGGCTCGCTCGGCTTGAGCGAGCTGTTCCCAGTTCAAATTCGCGGGTGGATCGGCGAGAAGTTTTTCGAGACGCGCAACGGACTCGCGAAAGGTATCGAGGCGTGTGGCGGCTTCTTCGCGGCGTCGAGCTTTACGACGGGCAAAATGAAAGAAGCGCTCGACCTGAGCGCGGGCGTCGAGTTTGAGATCCGCCGGCACCTCATGCTCTTGATCGGTCTCGTAGTCGAGGACGGATCGGAAGGCCTTGCCGTCGCGGGTCTGGACGGCGGGAGGGTTGCCGAGGTGGTTTTTGAGGAGATCGCCGTAGCGCTGCCAGTCGGGTTCGGCTTGCGCTTCGCGAAGGGCGGCCTCGGTCGCTTTGGATCGCGAGCGTGACTGCTTGAGCATTTCTCTCGCGCGGCGTTCGAAGTCGACCCGGCGGATGGAGAAGGCTTCTTCCTGAAGGCCGAGCTCAACGTGGGAATCGAGCGCGTTGAGCGTGCTCACGAGCTCCTCGCGAATCGGAGGTTCCTTGCGCGGCGTGGTGGGTGTTTCGGGGGGACTCCAAACACTCGCGCGGCTCTCCAGGGCTTCGGCGTCGCGGTTCATGCGGCTGCGGCAAAGAATGGTTCGGTCGGCCCTTCGAAGAATCAGCGCCTCAGGGTGGGCGGGGATCAAGGTGAGGACGAGCGTGAGTTCTTCGCCCCCGGAATCGACTTCGATGCTGACCACCCGCTCGTCGTCCCAGGCGCGGACGGAGCGGATCTTGCCGCCACGAAGGAGTTTTCCGACGGCGAGGTCGAAGGGGGAGCGGGTTCCGACTTGCGCGGCTTTAGGGCCCTTGCCTTCCCGCCATGAGAGATAGACGTGTTGGGGACGCACGCTGAACAGGAAACAGC
>JBEIOW010000428.1:0-2676 GCA_040377385.1 Bacteriovoracaceae bacterium
CTGGAGGCCTTCGAGCCCCGATTGAGCGAGCTTGGAGTCCCATTGACCGGGGAATCCCGTGGCCGCGCGCGCGGCGTCGCCGTCGGATACGTGTCCGAGCGCATTAGCCGCGCAGGTTGGGGTAAATCCGATCCGGCTCACGGAATCCTTGGATTCAAAAATCAAATAATCCTCGGGATCACCCGCAAGCGGCCGCACCGTGCGCGCTTCCAACTCGTTGACGCTTGAGCCGAGACGGCCCGACTCAAAGGCCGCGTACTTCACGCCCGCGATGTGTGCGCTGCGGGGACCCACTTCGACGACGCGCTTGGCACGCACGCGGGGGATGGAGCCACCTCCGACGCCGAGGGTGCGACAGTCGAGCGTTTTGAGGTAAGTGCGGTTACCGCCGATCGAGGCCGAACGGATCATCGCGCGGCCGTTTCGAATCACGGAAATGTCGGTGCTCGTTCCGCCGACTTCTAGGAACACGCCGTCGCTCACGCGCAGAAAGCGCAGCGCCGCCGCGATCCCGGCGGCCGGTCCGGAGAGCAAGGTGAGGATCGGTTTTTTGCGCATCTCTGCGAGCGACATCACGCCGCCGTCGCTTCGCATGATCATGAGCGGAGCCGTGATGCCGAGTTTTCGAATCTCACGGTCCGTATTTTCGGCCGTCTCCATCATCTTCGGGAGAATCGAGGCGTTGATGGCGGTCGTGCGCGTCCGCACCTTCACGCCGTAAAGCTGGGAGACCTCGTGCGTGGCCGTGACGAGGAGTCCGCGGGCGCGAAGATAATCGGCAAGCGCGATCTCCAGGCCCGGGTGATCGATACTGAATGGACCGGTGACGACTGCCACGCGGATTTTCTCGGCGCGCATGCGCTCGAGAAAATTTTCCAAGCGAGCCTCGTGATCGGCTTGCGCGGGATCGACGTGATGGGAAAACGTCTCGAGAAACCGCCCGGGCGAGAGCGGAATGCGACCGAGGCGTGCTGCGCGGCTTGTGAGCCAGCCGGCGCGGCCGCTCCCTACCGAGACAATGGCGACGCGCTCAACGTCGCCTTCGAGCAAAGAGTTTGTGGCCTGCGTCGTGCTGTGGGCGACGAAGCTCACCTGCGCAGGTTCGATCCCCACACGCGTGAGGACTTCCTTGAGTGCGAGCACCACGCCCTCGCCAACGCCCGAAGCCGCGCCGTGCGAGGTCGGAACTTTGGCTTTTCCCGCGAGCTTGAGGCCGTCGGCCTCAATAGCGACTGCGTGGGTGAAGGTTCCGCCGACGTCGATTCCGATGCGGTAGCGTTTCATTCGTCCCTCAGTAGTAAAGCGCCGCCGCGAGACCCAGGCCCAAGAGAGCCATCAGCCAGGCGTAGAGCAAAGTTTTGCGGAGGATTTTCACGACGTCGACGCCGAGGTAGTTAGCGATCCAGACGTTGTAGGTATTGGTCGGATCCGAGATGCCTTGGATCTGCCCGACGGAAAGCAGTGCGGCCATGATCGCGGCGGCAGGCAACGAGCCCGTGTCTTTCATCAGCGCGACGAGACCGCTGCCCATTCCCCAGATATTCAAAGGCCCGCGGTAGAGCGCCAGCGGCGCAAGCAACGTGAAGAATCCGACGTAGCCGAGCGCGCTCGTGGGCATCACGCCCTGAAGAGTGGGGAGAAGCAGCGCACTGACCTGAGGGTGGGCGACGGCCTTGAGGAGCATGCCGATTCCCACCATGAGGACGATCGCGGGTGCGACGCTTGAGACGCCGTCCACCATGGAGCGGGTGAGGAGTTGTGCTTTGGAGCCCGCTGCGCGCGGCGCGAAGAGTGTTCCCCAGACGATTCCCGCGAACATCGCCGCGATGATCGGGAAGTCGTAGCCGTAAATGAGCTTGGAGCCAAAGAGGAGGGCGACCGGCACGAGCGGCGTTAAGAAAACCAGAAAGGGGAGTTTCGGCCGCGGATCGTCAGTCGGGAGCGCCAGCTTGAAGGAAGAACCTCCCTCGCGCCGGATCTCAATGAAGAGGAAGGCGACCGAGACGAGGAGCGCGAGCGGAAAGAACCGCAGAACGTAGTGGAAGATCTCTGACTGCGAAAGCTTCAGCACGTCGGAGTAGAGGCTCCAGTTAAACAGATTGAGCATCCCCCCGAGCGAAAGCCCGAAGAGAAAGATGCAACCGGCTAGGAGCTTCGAGATGCCGAGCGAAATCAGGATGGGGAACACCACCGAGCCCACCATGACAATCGCGCCCAAGCCCGAGAGAACCGTGAAGAGAACCGCGATGATCAGCATGAGGAAGGTCGCGATCAAGGTCGTGCGATCGCCGAGGAACTCGGCCGTATTGCGAATCAGGACTTCGACGAGACCGGTACGTTTGACGATTTCCGCCAGGGCCGCGCCGAAGAGGATCACGATGATCGGGTTGTGCAGGCGCAGCGCTCCGTCCGTGATGACGTCTTTGAGGAGTCCTTCGGCCGGAATGCCAGCGATCAGGCCCGTCAGGAGCGCAAGAACGGGAAGGCCGATCAACGTATTGAGCCGGCGTCGGTACATGAGGACGACCGCACCCGAGTAGACCAAAGCAAGCAGGGCTAAGCGCATAGGTGAGGCGATGTTCGAGGCAGGAAGTCCTCGGAGTCAAAGGAAAAGCCGCGGATTACAGGGCCATCATCAATGCTTGACTAATTGCGTCAATTTAGTTAAGTTGGCCC
>JBEIOW010000473.1:0-2398 GCA_040377385.1 Bacteriovoracaceae bacterium
GCTCGGGTAGCAGAAGAAACATTTTCGCCAGTTCGCGGGTCGGTCCTTGTCCATCGAGAGACTCGCCCGGACGCCCGTCTTTGGTTTTAAGTGCGATTGCCGAATGCAGGAAAGCGAAGAGCTCCGCTTTTTTCTGCGAGAGCGCGGCGATGCCCTGAGTCTGCGACCATGCAGCGAGATTTTGTGCGTAGTGGTAGTAGGCGTCGGCCCAGTTTGGCTGCAAGCTGCGCGCGGCTTCGCATTTGGCCATGCCCTGGGAGTAGGCGGAGGCTTTCTCTTCGACGCCTTTAGACTGTAGGCCTTTGAAATACAGCGCCTTGCAGGCGAGGAGGAGCGAGCCGTATTTCACTTCGGCGTCTTCGCTCGATTCAGATTTTGCGGCGAGCTCGAGTAGCTCCGTGAGTTTGGAGCTGCTGTCACGTTTCGAGTAGAGCGTTTGCGCGTCTGCGAATTGTTTCTTGGCTGCGTTCGGATCGATCGCAGCGTGAGCTGCGGAGGCGATCCCCTGGGTCAGCAGACCGATGGCGACGAGTTGAAGCGCTTGTGCGCGAAACAGTGTTTGAGCCTTCATGAAGGAAATCCCCTTTTGTGGTCTTAAACCGTCCGTTCTCGACGCCTGCTGCGGTGGATCCCAATCCATCGCGCGCCCTAAGAACGCCCCTAAGCTGCATTGCGTTATATTTCCGCGGACGCGCACTAGCAAGAAAAAAACGCATCGCGTTATTGTGCAGGCAGGGTGGGTATAAAGCATTGGTATTATTGATAAAACAAGGACTGGATCGAGGTCAGAAAAGTCTCTCATTGTTCTGCAGGGAGCTTTTCGCTATTTTTTAGAGGTCACCTGTCCAACACGAATTCCCAAAAAAGGAGGGCCGAAATCATGCGTGTCACTCAAACCCAGCCGGATACGGCTCTTTGCGGGAACTTCTCCGTCTCTTTTGCGCGACTTCGTTTCGCGCTCTGATCGCTTCGCTCAGGATCACTCTCCGGACGTTCCCGCCTTCCTGATTCTCGGTTCAAACAAAAACAATGAATCCGACCTATTGCTTCGCGCGTTTGGCGCGGAGTGAAGGTCTTTTACGAAGGTATGGAAATGACGAAGACGAAATCAAACGTGAGCGGCGCGCTCACGCTCACTGCGCTCGAAAACTGGGGTGGTTCTCATGCATGGCTACCCCTGGAGAACATTCCGCAGGTACCCGAAGGGGCGCTGCTGGGGCGGGTAGTTTCTGAGGCGAGGGAAATCTACTCGCTGGAGGTGTTTGAGGCAGGAGGTCAGTCCGGGCGTGAGCAGCTTGCCGAGCTCACGGGTCGGCTGCGCTATTTGTCCGAAGATCGGGAGTCGCTCCCCGTCGTCGGGGATTGGGTGGCAGTGACGGCTCCTAGCGGGTTTGATCGGCTGCTCGTTCACGCAATCTTGCCGCGACGAACGGTGCTGAGGCGACGTGCGGTGGCTTCGCGAGGGGCCCAGCTGCTCGCCGCGAACGTCGACCGAGCGTTTCTTGCGATGTCACTCAATCAGGACTTCAACCCCCGGCGCTTGGAGCGTTATCTCGGGATTTGCCGCGAAGCGGGGGTGGATCCGGTGATTGTCGCGACGAAGCTCGATCTTTGCGCCGGTGATGAAACGCTCGAGACGCGTTTAGAAGAACTTCGTCAAGCGGGGCGCGGCGCAGAAGTCATCGGTTTGAGCGTTTGGACTCGTGCGGGGATCCAGAGATTCGTCGACCTCGCGAGCGAGCCGGGCAAGACGAGTGTGCTGCTCGGTTCGAGTGGGGTGGGCAAGACGACGCTGGTGAATTTTCTCTTGGGCGAGGAACGGCTGGAAACGCAGGGCATCCGCGAAGGGGATGATCGCGGGAAACACACGACGACCCGGCGCGAGCTCCTCCTGCTCCCGAACGGTGGCGTGCTGATCGACACTCCGGGAATGCGAGAGCTGGGTTGGCTCGAAGGCAGCGATGCAGGCGAGCAGGTCTTCGATGAGTTTGGGGAATGGGCCGCGCGTTGCCGATTCACGGATTGCGGGCACGCGAGCGAACCTGGATGCGCGATTCGAGTGGCCATCGAATCGGGTGAACTGGATGCGGGCCGTTTCGCCCACTGGAAGAAGCTCGAGAGGGAGGCGGCCTTTGTGGAGCGAAAGTCGGACCCGGTCGTCGCCGCTCGCGAACGGGAGCGTTGGAAGAAGATTGGGAAGGAAGGGAGGGAGCGGAGTTTGGCTAAGCGCGGGAAAACCTAGAAACTGCCCCCTCAAGCTGTTGACGGCTGCTGGAGTTTCCCGATCAGGACGCGATTGTGAAAGCTGACGTAGAGATCCAAGTGATCTTTTAGGCGCTCGCGCTTTTTCGTCGTGCACCAGGTCCTTCGGAAGAGCCGGTTCAGGTTCGCCCGAAGC
>JBEIOW010000161.1:0-5343 GCA_040377385.1 Bacteriovoracaceae bacterium
CAAAGGGCCGACGCTCGGCCGTTCCTTGCACCTCGACGAACTTCCCGGAACCCATCGCAACGAAATTCATGTCGACGTCGCAGCTGGAGTCTTCCTCGTAATCCAGATCGACGAGAACTTTGCCGTCCTTCATTCCGAGGCTGACGGCGGCGACCGTATCCACCATGGCTTTGGCCATCGTGAGTTTGCCTTGTTTTTCGAGATGCTTCAGCGCGGCGGCAAGCGCGACGCAGGCGCCGGTGATCGATGCCGTGCGCGTTCCGCCGTCGGCCTGGATCACGTCGCAGTCGATGAGAATGCTGCGTTCGCCGATCGATTTGAGGTCAATCATCGAGCGGAGGGCGCGACCAATGAGGCGCTGGATCTCTTGAGTGCGGCCGGAAACCTTCTCCCGGTCACGTCGGCCGCGGGTGTGGGTGGCGCGAGGAAGCATCGAGTATTCGGCGGTCACCCAGCCCTGCCCCTGGCCTTTAAGCCAGCCGGGAACGGACTCTTCTACCGAAGCCGAGCAGATGACGTGGGTATTGCCGGCGCGGACGAGGACTGAGCCTTCGGCGTACTTGAGGTAACCGGGCACGATGTCCAAGGGGCGAAGGTCACTGGGCGAACGGGAATAGGAACGTTGTGTCATAGTGAGGTTCTCGATATAGGGTGGGCATGTACCACGATCCGGCAGCGCTTTGGAAAGAATGGCTCAAGCGAGGTCTCGAAGAAGACGGCTGGCCATGGGATTGGACGAGTCTCGGGTCGGTGCCCGATCCCCGAAAAACAGCACACGCGCAGATCATCGCCAAGGCGCCGGGAGTTTGGGCGGCCGACGGCCTGGTCGCGGCGCTCGAGCTTTTCACGGCTGACTTGGGTCAGCCCATCCTCGTGCGCTGTCCGATGAAGAACGGCCATCGCCTCCGTCCCGGTGAGATGGTTTGCGGATGGACGGGACCGATCGGCGCGGTGCTGGCGCTGGAGCGTGTTTTTCTGAATCTCGCCTCTTCGGTTTGTGGAATCGCGACCGCGACGCGAGAGCTGGTCGACGCAGTGGACTTCGCTTGGTCTGAGCTCGGCCAAACCGCAAACGACCCTGAGATCAAGCCTCGCATCGCCGCCACTCGAAAGACTCTTCCCGGTTACCGCGATCTCTCGCTCCACGGCGTGATCGTGGGGGGTGGATGGAGTCATCGCTATAATCTCGCGGGTGGGATCCTGATCAAAGAAAACCATATCGCGGCGGCGGGCGGCGTTCGGGCCGCGATTGAAGGCGTGAAGAAAATCGCGCCGCATCCGCTGCGCATCGAAGTGGAAGTGCGGGATGAACAAGAGCTCGCGACGGCGATCGCGGTGGGTATTGATGGCGTGATGCTCGACAATTTTACCCCTGGCGCGATTCGCCACGTGCTGCCTTCTATCCCCGAATCTGTTTGGGTCGAAGTGTCTGGCGGACTGTCGCGTGAGACGATCGCTCAGTACGTTATTCCGGGTGTCGATATCCTTTCTTCAGGATCCATCACACATTCCGCCAAGGGGCTGGACCTTTCGCTCCTCGTGAACGCGGGTTGATGAGCGCAGGAGTTTTCGAATGGGCCTCATCGCGAACCAAGTCGTCGAGCGCTGCCGATCGACGAACGATTTGATCCGCGAGCTCGGCGAAGCGGGACATCCACACGGCACCTGGGTCAGCGCGCGCGCTCAGGATGCTGGACGCGGTCGACTGGGGCGAGCCTGGGTGTCTGAGCCAGGGAATCTTTTTCTCTCTTACCTCGCACGACTTGAAGATCGCGGTCTTTGGAGCTGGATCCCGCTCGCGGCGGGTTTGGCGTCGCTGGAGGCGGTCATTTCTCTCCGCGCTTTTCCATCCTTACGCCTCAAGTGGCCGAACGATCTTTGGATCGGCAGGGCCAAAGCGGGGGGATTGCTTTGTGAAGGGGTCAGTGGACCTCGCGGAGCTTTTGTTGGGATTGGAATCGGACTCAACTGTGCTTCCGCGCCTGAGCTCGCTGATCGTGAGACGGCGAGCTTTGATTTCACTCTCGACGAGGTGAATTTGCTTCGCGGCCGTCTGGTTTCGAACTTGGGTCGGAGGCTTGCGCGCCTTACGTCGCCGGATGGGATCGAGGAGCTTCGTCAGGATTATATGGCGTGCGCACTCTTGCGTGAAGGTTCGGAGATCTCCTGGGGTGAAGGAGAAACCGGTCAAGTGAGCGGCTTGGGCGCGAGTGGCGAGCTCTTGGTGCTGCGAGAAAGCGGCGAGAGGATTTCGCTGTTCGCCGAGGAAGTCAGTCCGCGCCTTGTTCCAGGAGCATCTTTCGGATTTCCTGTTTGATCACTTTTTCGGCGATCTCAGGCAAGACCTGTTGAGCAAGGCGCTCGAGCGTAATCTCGATTTGCTTCTGGATCAGCGACTCAAGATGCTCAGAGCTGACCGGAAGTGGCGAACCGTCAGACGACGGCGGCGTGAAATAGTCAGCCGAAGATACTGGCGGCGGCGGCGGTGGTGCAGAGTCCAGACGACCGTAATCCGAGTCCGGCGGCGGGATCATCCCCGGACGGGTGAGCGGAAAGTCAGAATTCCCGAAGTCCGACAAGGTTGGAGGCGGCTCGATTCCCGAATCCTGGGAGGAGTGAAGATCCTGCAGGGTGTTTTCGCCGACTTTTTTTGCGGATTCCTGGACGCTCCACTGGAACTCATCCAAGCCGCTCATGCGAATCGTGGATTCCGTTAAATGCTTGATGTCCGAGAATTCCGGCGTAGTGGGCGCCGGTGGCGGATCAAACGCGGGCGGGGGCGCGGGTGGAAATGTGGGTGGCGCGATCGGAGGATCGTCAAACTCCACTGTCTCGCTCGGTTCAGTGGTCTCATCCGCCATCGATAAGACCATCGAGGGCTCATCGCGAATGGGTTCCAGCTCAATCGGATCGCCGATCGTGCCTGATCCGCTCGGAGAAAAGAATGGAGGCGGCATTGTGGGCGGGCTCGACTGCGAAGGAGGCGCGGCCGGAGGGGGTGGCGGTGGCGCGAAGGAAGGTTTGCTCCGCGGGGGCGGAGGAGGCGCAAAGGATTCGGATTCCGTCGCAATCGGCTCGAGTTCGCCCAGGGGCTGCGCGGCCTGCGGGCCACCCGGAGGGGGCGGCGGACCGGGTTGAGCCGGAGAGGAGTTCGAAGGTGAATCCATTACGCCGGAAAGTACTTTGCGCAGGGACGCTGGATCGAACGGCTTAGCGAGACGGCCGTGGAAGCCCGCGGTATTGGCCCGTTCTTCATCGACGGATTCCGAGATGCTCGAGAGCAACACGGTCTTCACGTGGGCGAAGTCGGGGCCCATCTCACGCAATCCGGCTGCGAGCTCGAAGGCGTCTTTGCCGGGAAGAGTGAGATCAATCAGGATGATTTCAGGACGGAAGAGCGCCACCTGCTGGAGCGCCTCGTTGCCGTCAGAAACCGTCTGAATCTCGTAGCCCTGATTAGAGAGCGCGAGTCGGATGATTTTTTGGATGGTCAGACTGTCGTCTGCGACCAGTAACTTTGTCGCCATGCCGGCGATGACCCCTTTTCCCAGAGAGATGTACAAGTCCCCGGATTCGATAGGAAAAATAAACGACTCAAGAATAAGTGTGTCATCTCATTTTAGGAGTGTCTACCCCCACGCTCTGGCCGGGACCTGATCCGCGCTTTTTTGGTGTTCAATCCTGGGGAATGCTAGACTGGAGATAGCTTCGGGGCCGGCTTTTTCATGTGGACCCGACAGTCAATGACCCAGGGGGCTGTCCCTGGCGATGGTGTGCATGCCTGGTTTACCAGGAAGCCTAAAGTCGCCATACGGCGCCCGATTTGAAATACTGGGTTCCATTTTGACTGCCGGCCCCGAAGTTCTTTCTTTCAAGGAGCTCCTGACTCGATGGCGAAGTACAACGACTTCTCTCCGGAATCCCAACAAGGCTGGATCCATGAGCTTGCCCGGGCGGAAATTCACCCCGATGCCGAGCGGATTCTGAACCTGGGTCGTCCCTTTGATCCTCAGCAGGTGGTTGAAGAGAGCACGATCGATTTCATGATGGAGCTGCGTGAGCGCTTCAATGAGTTCGCCCGTGTCTTCAACGGATATTCCGAGAACGCCACGCGCTTCCAGGACGTCAAAATTTACTCGGTCGCGCACACGCCCGCGGACTTCATGGTTTTTCGCAGCTCCATCAAGCTAATGGTCACGCACCAGGCCCACGGAGTCATTCAGATCGGTTTTGCGCAACATGTGCGCGGCAATATGGACGTGAACGGCCAGAATCGAGCCGATGCGGCTGGCAATCCAATCGCGGGCCAGTCTCAGGAGCTGATTGCTCAGGTCGGACCGTTCCGTGATGTTTGGTGGACGTTCCAAGGCGAGAAAGTCACGCCTGAACAGGTCTCACGATTCTACTTCGCTGAATTCGTGCGCGTGACTCGTGAACAGAAGGCTTCGCGCGGCGGCAATCAGGCGTTGATCGAGCAGATCCGCTCGTTGCTCGAAGAAAAAGGCATCAATCTTTAATCTGTTTCTCCGCCATCGGACGATTCGATCGCGCGTGCTGTTGAAATTCTTCGAGGCCGTCTTCCACTAAGAGCGGTGCGACACCCATGAGCTTGAGTGTTGTCGTGGTATTGAGCGAGAAGTCGCGGTGTTCATCCAGCTCATCTTTTGAAGTCGATGGTGTGATCAATCCCGGATCAAAGCCGAACTTGCGGGCAAAGAGTTTTCCAAAATCATAGAGCGTGCATTTCGTCGTGCCGCCGTAATGGTAAATTCGGTTCTTCGGACCAGCGTCGCACAGCAGTGCGATCAGCTCAGCGAATCCAGAAACGTGGCCGAAAGAATGTAAATGCGAGGCGTTGAGCGTAATTTTGCTCTTCTTGCTCAGATCAATGCGCAGCCGGTCCAACCACGAGAACGAGCGAGAGTTCCCGCGACCGAAAAGGGGACTGCTCCGCACGAGCGCGAAGTTAAGGGAGCGCCCACGGACGAGATTTTCACCTGCAATTTTGAACTTGCCCAGGCTCGTTGAAGCCAGGCTAGTGTCGCTTTCCTGATAGTTTCCCCTTGCTCCGTCAAAGACGTAGCAATTCGAAACGTAGATGAACCTGGGCTGGAAGATGGTCGAAGCCTTCAAGACCGGATGCAAGGCAGAGACGTGCAACCGCTCAAAGTCGCGCGCGTCTTTATCCGCACCGACGAGATCGTTGCTGCCTGCCACATAGATCACCACGTCGGGACTCGACGAATAGATCAATCGCTTGATCCAGTCGTTGTCCTTCAGATTGAAGGGCACATTGGTCACTCCAGGGATCTGGGTCGCGTGCGAGTAATAGGTCGAGAAGAC
>JBEIOW010000388.1:0-2954 GCA_040377385.1 Bacteriovoracaceae bacterium
GCGGAACCCCCTGGAATGCCGGTTCTCTCCGCGGAATTTTGGATGCCTGGCGCCAGTTCCCATCCGGAACGATGAGCAGCGGTGGTCGGCCCCCGCACGCGGTTTCGACCCCTCCCCGGGTTAGCTCCTCTGAGTCCTCCGTCGGAAAAAGGAGAACCGGTGCGTAACCCTCCCCTCGAGCCACTCTCAGCAACTCAGCCGGATCCGCTGACGCACGGTCCTTCCTTCCCCGGTCGATCAGCTGGCTATTGGGTAAAGCCTGGGAGGCAATCCGAGCGGTATTGGTCGAGGTTTTGAGCTCGGACCAATGCGCAAGCAGGAGCACTCGCGTCCGGAGCGTCAGCCGAGGTCGGAGCTCTCCGATCCTGCCGCAAAGGCAGAGCGGGGTCGACATCCGGCAAACCTCACAGCGATGAATCGAGCGATTTCTGGGCATGTTAGAGACGGGGGAAAATCCTTCCGATTCTATGCTTATGCTATTCTCTCCTCACGCATGTCCAATCCCATCTCGAATCCACTTCTCTCGGTCACCGGCGTCCGCTATCCCGTTCTCTGCGGGGCCATGTACCCTTGCAGCAATCCCGAACTCGTTGCGGCGGCGTCCGAAGCCGGCGGCATAGGGATCGTTCAGCCCCTCTCTCTCACCTTCGCCCACGGCGAGGACTATCGCGCGGGCCTGAAAAAAATCCGGGCTCTGACCTCTCAACCTTGGGGACTCAACATCCTGACCGAGCAGTCCTCCAAGATCTACCTCGAGCGCATGCGCCGTTATCTCGAGATCTCACTCGAAGAAGGCTGCCGCTTTTTTGTCACTGCGCTCGGCAACCCGCGGTGGATCGTGGACCGAGTGAAACCGCTTGGCGGAACCGTCTACCACGATGTGACCGACGTCAAATGGGCCCAGAAGGCCCTCCAGGCCGGAGTCGACGGTTTTATCTGCGTGAACAACCGCGCCGGCGGCCACGCGGGCACCCTCTCCCCCGAAGTTCTGTTTGAGACCATCGCCCCCCTCGGCAAACCGCTGATTTGCGCCGGCGGAATCGGTTCGCCGGAGGACGCAGCCCGCGTGATTCGTCTCGGCTACGCCGGCGTCCAGCTTGGGACCCGCTTCATCGCGTCGACCGAGTGCTCCGCCCACGACGATTACAAACAGGCGATCCTCAAAGCTCACGCCTCCGACATCGTCCTCACGGAGCGCCTGACCGGCGTCCCCGTCTCGATCATTAAAACGGAAGCCGTGGCACGCGAAGGAACCGAAGCCGGCTGGCTCGCAAAAAAACTTCTCCAGCACCGCAAGCTCAAGCACTATGCGCGACTCTGGTACAGCCTGAAGAGCTTCCACACGCTCAAGCATGCTTCCAAGCGCGGTAGCGCCTATCAGGATTATTGGCAGGCCGGAAAGAGCGTCGATGGCATCGACTCCATCTTGCCCGCCGGTGAGATCATGCGCCGCTTCGGCGAAGCCTGCCTGAAAGCAAAATAAATCATGCCGCTTCTGAACGCGTTCGAGTACGCCGAGATCGCGCATATCGGGCAAAAAAAGTCAGGCACGGAAATTCCGCTGATCTCCCACCCGCTCGCCGTAGCATCCTTCGTACTCCGTTACGGCGGAACAGAAACGCAGGCGCAAGCCGCTCTGATCCACGATACGATCAATGACCCCGGAATTACCGAAGAAGAGATCGCTGAGAAATTCGGCTCTGCCGTCACTCGCTACGTCTTCGCCTTCGCGGACCCACCGTTTCCTTCGGGCGCGACTCCTGGCTGGAAAGAGCGGCGGGTCGCTTACCTCACCAAACTCACCGCGCTTGACGAAGACGTGCTCTTTGTCATCGCTTGCGAGGAGCTCCACGATCTGAGCGAGCTTTTGCATGACCTTCGCCACGTCGGCGTAAAGACGTGGGACCGCTTCGAAGCCGCGCCCGTCGATCTCTACTGGGGCTACCGAGAACTTCTGAAACTCTTTTACGACCGCTTGCCGAAAACTCCGGGCGCAACCCAGCTCGCCGCCGAGTTCGCGCGCTGTTTACGCGAGTTGAAAGCGGTGGGCGGGCCCGGTTTCGGCTAATTCTCCCGCAGATCCCCGTGTAAACAGATTCATGACGCGACAAGTCATATTTACTGGTCGTGGGCCGCCGACTCCCCTATAACCGGGCCTCGAGAAGAAACCCTTCAAACCCACACAACGATACGAGGATGCCCATGCCTATGAAAAACTTTGTGAAACCCAGCCCCCTGATCATCCAAGCGCTTGCCATCACCTCCCTCATGGCAGGAGCCACGAACGCCCGCGCTGACGCCGATGTTGGTTACGAGTGGCTTTGCAAGAGCCCACGGAACTCGGGAAGCGCTGAGACCCTCGTTCGCCTCGGCGGAGTCGAAGGTCCGTTTGAGCGTTTCGAAGTCCTGAGTGAAGATCTGCAGATCGAGGGTGTGAAATTCGCTCCCACGGATCTCGTTCAACAGCTCAAAGCCAGTGACTGGGCCTTGGGCGCGCCAATGGCGTTCTCGGAATGGAAAGAGCGGCTCGACTTGGGCTTTGGGGTTCAAAATCGCCTGGGGAAATCGACTCCTCGCTACCTTGCTAAGGTCATGCCCGTGGGCATGATTCCCGGTTCACGGGGAGTGGTCGTTGAAGCGGCCGTGCAGACCACGCACGCGAGTCCTCAGCAGAACAATCGTCTGGTGAAGGCGAGACTGATCCTGGCGATTTCTGGAGGGGACGCGCCTTCCGACATCTCCGCCATTCCGTGCAAAAAGACGGGCCGCCGACTGCTGATGATCATCGAGTAACCGATTCAGATTCTCTCGCGTCGAGACCGAAGGCCGTGTGCAGTGCGCGCACGGCCTTCGTGCTTGCATCGCTGCGGATCAAGCAAGAGACCTTGATCTCCGAAGTGGTGATGAGCTCGATGTTGATCCCGCTCTCCGCCAGAATGCGGAACATCTTAGCC
>JBEIOW010000412.1:0-2783 GCA_040377385.1 Bacteriovoracaceae bacterium
CGCCAGGCCCGTCCATAAACCCTTTTCGGATCTCTGTTTTTCTGGGAGAGTCCCGCCCCGATGGACGCCGTTCTCAACCCACCCAAGGACCTCCCTGACTTCGATTTTGACGGCTCCGTCGGTGAGCCCGTGGGTCCAAACGCCTCGTTTGACGCCCCTCCGTCTTATGTCGAAGCCCTCAATGAGAAGCAGCGCGAGGCCGTGCTCATTACCGAGGGTCCGCTGATCGTTCTGGCTGGCGCGGGATCCGGCAAGACCAAGATGCTGACCACGCGCATCGCCTATCTCATCGACGTCAAGCGAGTGCCCGCCCACCAGATCCTGGCGGTGACGTTCACGAACAAAGCCGCGCAAGAGATGCAGGAGCGAGTCGCGCGCGTGCTTCAGGATTCGCGGAGATTCGGAACGCCGGAGATCGGCACGTTCCACTCCGTTTGCATTCGTATTCTTCGTCGGGAGTTGCCGCGGACTCCTTACACTCAGGCATTCACGATTTATGACGACGCGGACCAGCTCAGCTTGCTCAAGGGAGTGGTGTCGAAGCTGGGTCTGGACGATAAGCAGTTCAGTCCGAAGGCCTTCCAGGCCGCGATCAATCGTGCGAAGTGCGACGCGATTGAGCCGCAGGACATGGAGCCGGCCGCGCACAATCTCTTTGATCGCCACCTCAAGCGGGTCTACGAGGAGTATCAGAAGGATCTGTTCGCCAACCAGTCGATCGATTTCGGGGAGATCCTCTGCCTGACCTATCGGCTCTTCCGCGACCATCCGGATCTGCGCGAGCGGTATCAAAAGCGCTTCCGCTACATCCACGTGGACGAGTACCAGGACACCAACCGTGCGCAGTATCTGCTGCTTTCGATGCTCGCGCGGCGGGACTTCGGCGGACATGAGAACATCTGCGTCGTCGGTGACGAAGACCAGTCGATTTACGGCTGGCGCGGCGCGGACATCCGCAACATCCTCGACTTCGAACAGGACTATCCCGGCGCGCAGGTGGTGAAGCTGGAGCAGAACTATCGGTCCACCCAATCCATCATCACAGCGGCGAGCCATCTGATCTCGAACAATCGAACCCGCAAGGACAAGCGGCTTTGGACGCAGAACGAGGCCGGCGCACCGATCGTGCGCGCGCAGCTTGCCGACGAGCGCGCCGAGGCTGAGATGATCGTGTCCGAGGTCAAGCGCCTGGCCGCGCAGGATGAGCGCACCTTTAGGGACTTTGCGGTCTTCTACCGCACGCATGCGCAAAGCCGGGTTTTCGAGGATGTTCTTCGCCGCGAGAAGATTCCCTACCAGATCATCGGCGGTCTCAAGTTCTACGATCGCCGCGAGATCAAGGACGTCCTGTCTTACTTCAAGGTCGTGATGAACCCATCTGACTCCGTCAGCCTCAAGCGCGTGATCAACGTGCCGGCGCGCGGGATCGGCAAGACGACGCTCGATAAGATCGAGGGGCTCGCGATCTCCGAAGGCCAGACCTGGTGGGAGGCACTGCAAGCCGAAGCTTCCGCGCCGAAGGCCACCTCGGCCGGTACCGCGAAGAAGCTCGCCGCGTTTGTGAACCTCATTCGCAAGCTGCGCGAGGAGCGGCCCAAGCTCCTGGTCAGCGAGCTGTATCACCGGATTCTCGACGAGACCGGCTACGTGCTGGAGCTCAAGCGTGAGAATACGGACGAGTCGCTCGCGCGCATCGAGAACTTGGAAGAGCTCGACTCCCTGCTGCAGGAGTTTGAGGAAGATCAGTTTGAAGGAATTCCCGAAGAGGAGAAGGAGGCAAAAAAAGTCGGCCTACTGGATCTCTTTCTGGAGCAGTCTTCGTTGGCCGTTGCGGTCGACGGGACCGATACCGAGGCCGGAGCTTCTGCGATCAGCCTGATGACGCTGCATTCCTCAAAGGGTCTGGAGTATCCGGTGGTTTTTCTGCCGGGGCTTGAGGAAGGACTTTTTCCTTCGGTGCGCGGCTGGGAAGAAGCGACCGAAGAAGATATCGAGGAAGAACGCCGGCTTTGTTACGTCGGCATCACCCGCGCGCGTGAGCTGCTTTACCTGACGCACGTCGTGGTTCGACGGATTTGGGGGAATGTCTCTTACCAGGAGCCAGCGAGGTTCTTTGCCGAGATCCCCGACGATCTCTTGGACTTCAAGGACTACTCGCACGGAATGGCGTCGCAAACGTTTCGCACCGGTTCCGCGCGGCACTTCGGGACGGGACGCAGTGGCGGGGACTCCTGGGGAGGGTCCGACACGCATTTTCCCGCGGTTCCTCCGCAGGCTTCTGCGATTCTGCCGCGCATTTCGGGCGGAGAGGACTACAACGGCGCGGTCGTGGATCACCCGGACTATGGGCGCGGAAAGATCGTGGTCTGTGAAGGCACGGGACATGATCTCAAGGTCGTCATTGATTTCACGCGTGGTGGGCGACGGAAATTCCTGTTCCGCTTTATCCGTCAATTCGTTCAGGGGTTGGACGAATAGTCTTCGCCGGCATAGTGATCCAGGGTCACTTCGAGCGTGTCGAGAGTGCCGATGTGCCGAACCAGGTGCAGGGGTCTCTCCGGCGTTGGCTTCAGCCTTCCACTTCCCCCTACCCAGATCTCACAGTCGTCCGGCAAGGTCGCATCGAGCTGAGCGAGGTAGGTTTCGTAAGGGATTTTTAGCTCGCCTTCTGGGAGCAGGGTTGTTCCGAGAACGACGATTTTCGCATTCGCACGCCGAGCCGCGTCCGCGAGTTCGCGCGCGGGAAAATTTGAACCCAGATACAGAATCGGCATTCCGCGTAG
>JBEIOW010000418.1:0-2744 GCA_040377385.1 Bacteriovoracaceae bacterium
CGTGGACGGGTTGGCAAACAACGACGTTCAATCGGTTTATGTGGTGGGTTCCGGTGGATCGGCGGAAGTTTACGTTGCGACGGCCGGTGGTCTTTCGATCTCCCGCGATGGCGGCGCGAGCTGGACGAATCGCACGACGACGCATGGCCTGGGCGGCAACAATACCTACGACGTATTTGCTTTTGGGACCGGAAGTTCGGCGAGAGTTTTTGTCTCCAGCCTCTGGGGCGGCTTTGCTTCGTCGAGCGATGGCGGGGAAACCTTTACCGCCCGGACTAATCGTCACGGATTGTCCGACACGGGCGTGCGGCAGATCTCGGTCACCTCTTCGCCGAGCGGCGGTGGCGAGGTGTGGTTGACGGCCTCCGGAATCGGGCTCAGCTTCGCTCCTTGGTGGTGAGCCGAGACGAAAAAACCCGCCGAGGCGCAGGGCCAGGGCGGGTTCCTTCAGAGAATCGAGACTCGCAGCTTAGGAAGCGCGGATCTTGCGGATCTTGTTACGCACTTGCTGGAGGCGCGCCGAGAGACCTTCCGGTTTGACGTGGAAGATTGCCGACGTGATGCCGCCGACTTTGTCGATCGTCTTGATGGCGTGCGTGGAGAGGCGGAGGGTCATCGTCTGAGAAAGCTCAGGGATGGTGTACTTCTTCCGCTGAATGTTCGGCAGCCAACGCGTACGCGTCTTGATGTTGGAGTGGCTGACTTGGTTGCCCGTCGTAGGGCCTTTTCCGGTGAGTTCACAAACGCGAGACATGTGCAGGCTCCTCAGCTTTCTAAAGAAAGCTCGCTAAAGAAGGTTAAATTACTTTTCCGCCGCGGGGGTTTTCGCGACTTTTGTCGGCGCAGCTTTCACTGGCGCGGAGATCGCAGCACCCGTCGTGCGAGCGGTCCGGAGACGAACGATCTTGCCGCCTTTTTTCTCCGTCTTCACGCCGATGCGGGTGGGGTTGCCCTTGTCGTCCAAGATCTGAACGTTGGAGTACGCGATCGGGGACTCTTTCGAGATCACGCCACCTTGTGGGTACTTCTGGCTTGGCTTCACATGCTTCTTCCGGAGGTTCACACCTTCGACGAGAATGCGCTGGTCCAGAGCGTTGACGTTCAACACTTTGCCGGTCTTGCCTTTGTCGCCACCGGAGATGACCTTCACCATGTCGCCGCTCTTGATTTTGAGCTTAGGCGTGGCGCGAATTTTTTTCGCGAGGTTCTTCTGTCTCGTGGACAATGCGAGTTTCGGCTTATTCTTTTTCATGGCTCAGTTCCTAAAACTTTCCTAAACGTTCTTTAAAAACGGGGCCTTCGTTACGAGGCGAGCTCCCGTTCCGGTACTCAATCTCACTCCCTAAACGCTCGAACGAATGTCCGATTCAAATAGGCGCCGGATGAATACTGGACCCCTTCCGTACCGAGAAAGACGCGCCGATTCAAGTCCTGAATCACGGACTTAGAACAGAAACGAAAAACTCGGGAATGCAGGCTACTCGCCTTTGCGCGGTTTTGGATAATCCCGCGCCACGTCCACCGGCACGGCAAACGCCGCCGTCCAGCCGCGCGTAAAGACCGCCTGAGCCTGAGAAACCACCTCGGGACGAGACACCACGAAGTCCACGTTCCGTGAGCCGTAGAAGTAGCCCCGACTCCAGTTCGTCGTGCCGATCAGGGCCGTTTTGCCGTCCACCACGGTGAATTTGCAATGGATCACGCGGGCATAGGGAATGAACCCGCCGGTATGCTCCGGCACCGTTGAAACTTTCACCGTAATGCCGGGGATGAGGCTCAAGGACTTCAGGTGATGAATCGCGGGCTTCTCGGTGTTCCAGTGTGAAACCAGCAGCTCCACCTTCACGTTCCGGGCGGCGGCGTCGCGGAGGGCGTTATCCAGTTCCGCCCAGAAGCCGTTCGCGTAAGCCACGGGCGAGTAGTCCAGCAGCTGAATCTGAATAGTGCTTTTAGCGGATTTCAGGAGCTCGAGCAGGTTGGGCAACGTCGCCCGCATCCCGGCCGGAACGAGGCCGATGGGGCTGACGAACAGATCGACGTCGGAAGCCAGAGGCTCGAGGATGGGGGAGCCGTTGACGTCGGGAGCCTTGCCGGTGATGGCGAGTTCCCAATCATAGTTGAAAACGAGACGCAGGCGGCGTGCGGTTTCTTCATGGCGAACCAAGACCCCTAGTTCGTGGATCTGATTGAGTGCGCGCCAGTCGAAATTCTGCGAACCGACGAACGAGACGTCTCCGTCGATGACCCAATATTTCGCGTGTTGAATGCCGCCGTTGATCGCACCGAGGTCGAGGATGCGAACTTCCGCGCCCTTCATTTTTTGAAAGCGCTCAAGCGACACGGGATCGTTGCCGGACATCTGCTTGGAGAGGATCAGGCGGATTTTTACGCCACGAAGCGCGGCGCGCTCGAGCGCTTGAATGACCAGCTCAAGCGGCCCGGTGCGGTCCGGCGTATTGGACAGGTACATTTGCGAGAGATCGATCGATGTCTTGGCCTGATCGACCATCCCCACCCAGGTGGGGGTCGTGTGTTTCATGCCGGGAACCGTGAGGGTCTCGGTTTGTTCGGGAATGGATTGGATGAGTTCCATCGAGAGCGTGTCCGCCGATGCGCCGGCAGGAAGCAGGCCCATGAACACCGAGGCGCAAAGCGAGAACCGTCGAATCAAAGTCATGAATCCCCCTAAAGAAAGCACATGGCCATGAACGTCGGACCCTCGGCGGTCTTCAGCTCTTGAATGC
>JBEIOW010000058.1:0-8455 GCA_040377385.1 Bacteriovoracaceae bacterium
ACGGTGATCCGGAGGTCCATCCTCAGTCAGAAGGTTATTGGGGTAACGTCAATACGATTGGACCCCGCGCTTGTTACGACGAAGCCAAGCGCTTTGCCGAGGCCTACGTCAGCACCGCAGCCCGTGGCGTAGGGACTCGTGGAGGCAAGCCTTACGGCGCGCTCAATGGCGCGATCGTCCGGATTTTCAATACCTACGGACCGCGGATGCGTCTCGATGATGGACGCGTGGTCCCCGCGCTTTGCGGCCAGGCGATGCGGGGCGAGCCGCTGACCGTGCACGGCGATGGAAAGCAGACACGGAGTTTTTGCTTTGTCTCCGATCTCTGCGACGGCATTTTGCGTCTTTACGAGAGCCGGCTGAAAGCCGACACGCCAGTGAATCTGGGCAATCCCGTAGAACACACGGTGCTGGAGTTCGCCGAAGAAGTTCGAAAGCTGACCGCGAGTCAATCCGCAGTCCAGCACTTGCCGGCGCGAGCCGATGATCCACGCCGCCGCTGTCCCAACATCACCCGTGCGCGCCAAGAGCTCGGCTGGGAGCCGCGGGTCGCGCTGAATGAGGGTCTGCGGCGCACGATCGAGTTCTTCCGCGAAGAGATGGGCCTCGAGCGTCCGTGAAAGTCGCCGTCGTCCATGATTGGCTGACCGGCATGCGCGGCGGCGAGCTCGTGCTCGAGGCGATCCTCGATCTCTTCCCGCAGGCCGAGATCTATACCTTGCTCTGGGACCAGGGGAAGCTGAGTAAGAAAATCGAATCGCGTAAGATCCACACCAGCCCGCTGCAGGCAGTTCCGGGGATCGCGCGCCGCTATCGCTACTTTTTGCCGATGATGCCCAAGGCGATCGAAAGCCTCGATCTTGGCGACAGCGATCTCGTCATCTCCAGCTCGCATTGCGTGGCCAAAGGCGTGCGGAAGCCGAAGGGTGCCGTGCATGTCTCTTACGTGCATGCGCCCATGCGCTACATCTGGGAGCGCTACGACGACTATTTCGGCCCGGGCCGCGCGAAGCCCTGGGTGAGAGCAGCCGCTCAGCTGACTCGGCGATATCTTCAGGAGTGGGACCGCGCGAGTTCGCAAGCGCCCCGGGTCGATCATCTGGTATCGAACAGCCGGTTCATCGCCGATCAGGTGGAGCGCGCCTACGGGCGCCCGTCTTCGGTCGTGCACCCTTTTGTCGATCTGTCGCGTTTCCGCGAACCACGTAAGCCCGAGAGCTTTTATTTGATGGTCGGCGCGTTTGCTCCCAATAAGCGAGTGGATCTCGCGGTGGAAGCGTTCACGGAGTTGGGGCTTCCGCTTCGCATCGTGGGGGGCGGCCAGGACGAAGCGAAGATTCGAGGGCTGGCCGGGCCGACCGTGGAGTTTCTCGGAATGCGAACCAACGATGAGATTGCGGATCTCTTTTCACGCTGTCGGGCTTTCATTTTTCCAGGCATCGAGGATTTCGGGATCACGCCGCTCGAGGCGATGGCTGCGGGCGCGCCGGTGATCGCGTACGGCAAGGGCGGCGCACTCGAGACGGTGACCGATCAGACAGGAGTTCGCTACCGCCCGCAAACCGCGCAGGCGCTCGCCGATGCCGTGAGGCAGGTGGAGTCCGGCGTGAGTTTCGACGAATCAGCTTGTCGCGCGCGAGCGGCGCAGTTTACGCGCGCGCGGTTTCTTTCCGATTTCGCGAGCGAAGTCCGCTCGGCTTGGCTGGCGGCTGGCAAATCTCCCGAACGGTTGGAAAGCGCGCTTTCGCGCTGAAGCCCACCGTGTCTTCGGATTAAACCGAGATCATCTTCATCAGCGTATTTTGACGCTGAACGAGTTCCGGATTTTCCAAGCGCATCAAACGATGCAGGCTGAAGTCCTCAACCGTGAAGCTGGCCATCACGCAGCCGGCGAGCACGCCGCGGCGGAGCACGGTTTCCCAGCGTGCAGCGTCTTTGGTCGCATCTTCACGGTCCAGGCCGGCTTCCGCGAGGTAACCCATCATCGCGCCCGCGAAGCTATCGCCGGCTCCGGTGGGGTCAACGACGCGCTCCACTGGGAACGCGGGAGCCATGAAGATGCCCGTGTTCGTGAACAGCATGGCGCCATACTCACCGCGTTTGATGACGACGGCCTTCGGGCCCATTTGACGGATCAGCTGGGCCGCGCGGACGAGATTTTTTTCACCCGTGAGGAGGAACGCTTCCCCTTCATTGATGGAGAGCAGGTCGACGCGTTTGATGACCTTTTTGAACTCGTCGGGCTTGCCGGTGATCCAGAAGTTCATCGAGTCGCACGCGACGAGCTTAGGACCGCGCATCTGGTCGAGCACGCTTAGCTGAAGCACGGGATCAATGTTGGCGAGGAAGGCGTAGTCCGCGGCTTGGTGGACACTCGATAGCTTCGGATCAAAGTGCTCAAACACGTTGAGCGCGGTCGAGAGCGTCTGCGCTTCGTTGAGATTCTGGTTGTAGGAACCGACCCAGTGGAAGGTCTTTCCTTTGGCGACTTGGATGCCTTGGGTATCGATGCCTTTTTGCTTCAACCAATCGAGATGGCTGGAAGGGAAGTCTTCCCCGACAACGCCGATCGCTTGCACGGGAGCATAAAAGCTCGCTGCGACCGAGAAGTAGTTCGCGCTTCCACCGAGCACCTGATCCGCTTTGCCCGCGGGGGTTTGGATGGAGTCGAACGCTAAGGAGCCAACCGCCAGAATAGTCGAAGATTTGGATTTCACGGGCGCAGTTAAGCCCGTCCTGCCCGCACGTGTCAATACCGCAGCTCCCGCGGATCGGGTGAGATTCGCTTTTTCGCCCGAGCGGTGGGCGGCACCTCGTGGCGGGAGGCGAGTTCCGTCGTCACCCGCTGTAGGGCGGTCCAGCCGACCCCCATGGGTCGCCATTGTTCTGCGCGGGGGGGATCTCGCCGGGTTCCCGGAGGCATTTTGCGAACGAAAACCCATGGGCTCTCTTCCGGGTCTCGAGGAAAGACCGCGATCCACCCGTGAACTGGGTTCCACCAAGCGGCTCCGGGCTGATCGAGTTGCGCGGGCAGGGTTCGGAGAACGGCATGCTGCCGTGAAGGATCGGCGGTTGCCGCCGCCAAAAGCCGCTCGAGCAGTGCTGTCCAGACCGTTCGGTCGGGGAGATGCGATCGTTCGAATTCATTTAGTGCTCGGGCGCGGGCTCCGCCCTCGGCGAGTCCGCCCAGCCAGGCAGCGGTCGCGATAAGGAGAAGCCCTCTTCCGATCCGGCGCGCAGGTTCTGAAATTCGCGGACGGTGGTTCGGTACCTTTCGTGCTCGTGCGCGCTGAGCCAGCCCAGTGAGCAGGCGGCGCAGGCGATCAGCGCGCTCCATAAACAGACCTCCAGGAAAACTTGTCCGGCGCGACTCTCATGGCATCTCCCGGGTTGTCGCCGCGAGGGCGGAAATGGAGTGAGCCGCTTTCCAGCGAAGGGACCAGTCGCCGGATCCGAAGCCGAGTGGGCCGGAGCTGAGGAGTTCTTCAAGAGGGGCGGCTTCATCATGGGCAGTGGTCTCCGAGTTTGGGCTTTTGGAAAGCTCCGCGCGGGAGGTCGTGATTTGCGCGAGAGCTGGATAAAGATCGAAGCTCGATTCCACGTCAGGGCCTGTGGACCGGTCGCGTCGGGTGGATCTCGTCGCACGGGAAGGAAGCGAATAGGCACAGGTAGATCGGAGCTCTTTCCGTCACAACCGCGACGGATCATCCAACGCGCTTGCGTGGCGCGGTAGCGAACTAGAATGTATTCCTGATGAAGGTAAACCGCCTGAAGAGCCGCCTGAAGGGATGCGCGCACGGGCGGCAGCAGCGTGCTCGGGGCGAGGGCCAAACGTAGGGCTTTCATCCGCCGATCATCGCTTTCTGCGGAGCTTGCCCACGTCCGAAGCTCGCGCGCCGTCGTGGAGACGCAACGATCAATCTCGAGTTGGTCACGGGCAAGGCGGTGCCAGTGCGCAATGAGACC
The DNA here is from genome assembly GCA_040377385.1 of Bacteriovoracaceae bacterium. GTDB lineage: Bacteria > Bdellovibrionota > UBA1018 > UBA1018 > UBA1018 > JBEIOW01. The sequence continues at coordinate 3,967 of JBEIOW010000058.1, forward strand.
GACCAGCCCGAACCCGAGCACCGCGACGGTTCCGGTGAGGAGGGCTCCGGCTAGGCTGAGGCTTCCTCGTTCTTCGGTCAGTGGATTCACCGGAGTCTGGGAATCCGGACTTTTTCTTGAATGGAATCGCATTGGCCTTCTCCCCTCATTTCGTCATCCGAAGAATCCAGTCGGAAACGGATGGACCCCGTCCACGCGGGGATCCGCTCGTGGGCCGCCGCATGCGTCCGCTCGAAGGTGAGGACCGCGCATCGGGTGCGCTGCCACTGCGCGCGCAGCACCCAACCCGACCCGACGAGGGTGAGCAAGAGGAGTCCACTCGAAAGCGCGAACTCCAGGAGCACTTGGCCCGAGCGCTCATTTTCCGAGGTCCACGTTTTCATGGATCTGCTTTCTCACTAGCTGGAGCTTGTCCTTGATCGTGCCTCCCAGCGATCGGACGGCGACAATCGAGACCACCGAGATGAGGAGAACGAGGATGAGGTATTCCGTAAGACCCTGGCCGCTTGGATGGCTTCGTTTCATGGGCGGGCTCTTTGGAAGAAAGGTGCCGGCTTGCGAGGGCTGAGCCCCCCGCTGGAGCGAGAAAGGGGGGGCTTACGGGCGGAAATCGGATCGGAAGACCGTCGTTCGGATCTGCTTGTGTTCCCTTTTCCGATTCGCCTGTTAGAATGGGTTAAGCGCCATGTCAGAAAAGAAGAACCGCATTTTCATCTATGACCGGAAGGAAATGGCCGTCCTCCTCCTCTTGGGGGTGATGGTTGCTCTTTTTGCGTTCACGCTGGGGGTTCACCTCGGGAAGCACACGGGCGGAAAAACCGCAGTGGGGACTGATCCAGAAACGCATCCGGCGCTCACCCAGGCCGATAAGGTTCCTGAAAATCCGGAGATTGCGCAGGCCGGACAAGAGAACACAAAGAAAGTCGAAGAAGGGCTCAATCAGGCGCTTCACCAGGAAGTGGAGAAATCGGGCTTGATGCTCGATGAGCCCCGCCAGGTCGAGCTCCCTTCTGAGCCAAAATCGAAAACGGCCGGGGCGACTTCACCCGAGCCGACCGATGCCAAACCCGATGCCATCCAGGACGCGTTGAAACGCGCGGCTCAGGAACTCACCCCGGAGCCTTCCGCCAATGCGAGCGGCAAGTACACGCTGCAGGTCGGCTCTCACCCTTCGCTCGGCGAGGCTCAAACCCAAATGACGAACCTCGAGGCTCTTGGCCTTCAGCCGTATCTTCGTTCGGTCGAGTTGAAGGGGAAGGGCGTCTGGCACCGGATCTTCATCGGCGGGTATTCGTCGAAGGAAGAGGCCGATAAAGCAGGCCGGCAGTACAAGGCAACCAAGCGAATTTCTTCCTTTATTGTGGCCAATCGCCCAGAGTAGTCTCGCCTACGATGGCATCTCTCCACCTTGTGATTATGGCCGGCGGCAGTGGCACTCGCTTCTGGCCGAAAAGTACTTCTCAGCGTCCCAAACAACTTCTCAGCTTTGGAGGCGATGGCTCTCCCACGCTTTTGCAAGAGACGCTCAGTCGATTTGATGGCCTCGTTCCGCGCGAGAATGCGTGGATCGTGACCACCGAAGCTCTTAAGCCGGCAATCGTAGCTCAAGCCGCGCACGCGCATGTCCTCGGTGAGCCTCAGGCGCGCAACACCGCGCCTTGTGTTTATTGGGCAGCTCGCAAGGTGGCCGCGCAGGACCCTGAAGCGATCATGCTCGTCATGCCCTCGGATCATCACATGGCGGATCTGCCCGCTTTTCGTCGTACGGTCGAGCGCGCCGCGAAGTACGCCGATACGCACGACGAGCTGGTCACGCTCGGCGTGAAACCGGCGCGTGCCGAGACGGGTTATGGCTACCTGGAGCTGGGTGACGACGCGGGCGATGGGGCTACGCGGGTTGCGAAGTTCGTGGAAAAACCCAACCTCGAGACCGCCGAGAAGTATGTCTCGAGCGGTCGCTACCTTTGGAACGGAGGGATGTTCCTTTGGAAAGCGCGTGTGATTCTTGCCGCGTTTGATCGGTTCATGCCGGAGATGAAAGCTGCCTGGGAGGCGCAGGGTGGAGATCCGATCCGAGCCTACCCGCATTTGACGGCGACTTCGATCGACTTCGGCGTGATGGAGAAAGCGCGCAACGTGGTCACGTTCCCCCTTGATTGCGGTTGGGACGATCTCGGGAGCTGGACCTCGCTTGAGACTCTCGCCACGTCACTGGGTTTGGCTCGAGACGGCGGCGTGGTGACCGGCGGGGAAATGGTCGCGGTGGAGTCCTCGGGCAACATCGTGGATGCGCCCGGAAGCTGGGTCGCGCTGCTCGGAGTGAAGGACCTCATTGTCGCTCGGAACGGAGAGGCGATTCTCGTCGCCCACAAGGACCGCGCCCAGGACATCCGCAAGATCGTCGATGCGATTCGCTCCCGGAAGCCGGATTTAGCTTAGCCGTCGGTTCAGCTTGCGAGAATCCGAGTGTCTTCGTTCTGCTCTTCACTAAACGGGGTAGATCCCTTAGCGATCATCTGTCCTTCGAAGAAGTGTCCGAGGATCCGGTTGCGTGTCTCCACGTCGACCAAGATCTCGTAACCTTTTCCCTGCAGCTCGTGAATGGTGCCAACGTAGATCGTCATGCCCAGGGGTATCGCAAGCCCAGGGCCAAGCGAGGACGTTATGGGCGGGGTTTTAATGCGAGTCTGAGCGGGGGTTTTCGAATGGAGCCTGGGTCAGCGCGGACACGCCGGGGTCTTTCGGACCCGTTAGCGAGGGCCACCGTTCCGGCGCTTTTGCTCGTTGATCGAGTGAAGGGTCATCATCACCCGTTGCATGCGGTAGGAGCGGAGGAAGTCGTCATGCTTGAAGCTGGCGAGCGCTTCGCTGGCGGAGAGAATCTGGAGTGAGGTCGTATAGCCGTGTTTGGCGACCTCGTTGAAGTCATCCAGTCGAAAGGGTTCCTTGCCTTGCGTTTCTGCTTCGAGCTTACGGATCGAGGCGACGTTGACCTGAACGAAACCCTCCGCGTCTTTGGGCAGGTTGCTCGAGTGTTTCACCATTAGGCTCATGATCATGAAGCCCTTGATCGAAAGATCGTGGCGTTTGGACGGTTCGAGCAGATTTTCTTCGTTCTGGTAAGCGATGAACCCTTCCAAGAAGTCGGGGTCCGCAAGAACAAACAGCGTATTGTCGGCATCATCGATCGTTTTCACGATTCCGACTTGGCTGAGAATATCGAGCATCGTCGTGAGCTTTGCGAGCGGTACGCCGAGGATCTGGTTGGCGTAACGGTTGAGAAGTCCGATCCGGAGCTCGTATCCGCCGCCATCCAGCGCTTTCCCGTTACGAACGCCGACGAGCAATATCGCTGTGCAGAGTTTTAAGATGTCCGGAGTGGAGAGATAAACGTAGTGCGCCGAGCGTTTTCCGTCTTTCTCAGAATAATCATAGGCGGAGCTGGCGGTCTCCAGCTGACGGATGCGGGTACTCGCCGTGCGGAGGCGACCGACAAGAGTTTTCATCAGGATCTTCAGCCACTCAGGCATGGTCTGCAGAACCTGGGTGAAAGTCGGTCCGCTCACTTCGACGAGTTCACATTCGGTCAACGCCTCGGCGGACGCTGAACGAGGGTTGCCATCGAGGAACGCGAGTTCGCCCAGGATTTGGCCCGAGTGGAGCGTATCGATCTCGATGTCCGAATCGCCCTTCTTCTTGAAGATCCGGATGATCCCGCTTTTGAGGTAGTACATCGCACGCGAGGTCTCGGCCTCGCTGAAGAGCAGCTCGCCTTTTTTGAGTTTGCGCGCGGAAGGGCCGGGCGCCTTTGCGGGAACAGCCTGAAGTTTTGGTGCGGGCGCGGTCATTTGCTCGTCATCTCCCAGCTCCCTTCCCAATCGGCATCGGGAGGCGAAATTTTGAGTTCCTGGCAGCGTTCGATGAACATTTGCGCGGCGCCATCAGGCTCCCCGGTCGCCTGCTCATGCAGGTCGCTGCAGGAGAGGAAGCAGGCGATGGCGTCATCCCATTGACGCTGACGATAGTAGTCTCGCCCTTTTGCGAAGAACTCATGCGCCGTCGGCGGAAGCTCCCTCTCCAGGAGCTGAATGAGTTCGATCGCGTTTTTCTTGCCCTTCACTTTCACAAAATCCAGAACGCGGTGAGGGGGAAGCGCGCCGCCTTCCTTCTCAATCTCGTCGAATGTGAAGCGCGTGGTGACGATCTTCACGCCGTAGTATTTAGTGAGGCCTTCGAGTCGCGACGCGAGGTTCACGTGATCACCGATGACGGTGTATTCGAAGATGCGCTCAGAGCCCATGTTGCCGACACTGACGGCGCCGGAATTGATCCCGATGCCGACGTTGACGTCGACGCCGTATTGCGTTTTGAAGCGGGCCCGGTTCTCGGACAGGACCTGTTGCATCCGGATGGCGGCTTCACACGCCTTGCGCGCGTGAGCAGGGATGACGACGGGAGCGCCCCAGAAAGCCATCACGGCGTCGCCGAT
>JBEIOW010000066.1:0-8090 GCA_040377385.1 Bacteriovoracaceae bacterium
CAAGTGGAGACCAGTCTATCGAGATCCGCATCAAATTGTCAGTTCTTGCCTGTTCTAAGTGCCCGATTTTATGACGCGATTTAATTCGGGCCCGAGCATGTAACGCATTGCAATAATTTCTGGTCTTAGAGGCGTGGAGGACGAATGCAAACCATCGCTCAAATGAACCCATCGCCCCTATCGAAACGCCTATTTGAGGAGCTCGAAAGACGGCAGCGCAAAAACCCTCGGTACTCACTGCGGGCGATGGCAAGAAACCTCGCCATCTCTCCCGCCATGCTGTCTCTGGTTTTTCGTGGGCACAGACGCTTCTCGGAAAAAGAACACCGCCGCCTAGAGGCCTATCTCGCATCGGCTACGAACGCCGACCACGGCCGACCACCGAACACCCGGCTGCCAGCCGATCCGAACTACCGACGCCCGATTCTCACCCAAGGACAAGAGTAGATTGCGGTTCACTGACCCCATCATTGGACTTGAAGAACCCACCCTCGGATCTATCCCTAAGGAGATGACCCTTAAGAAAAAGGCTCGGAACGCTTCTACGCGCTCCGAGCCCTTTTTACTGACGCATCGGGAGGAACGAGCCGTTAGCGAACACAGCTCGCGTCGATCTCAAGTTCCGAAGCCAGTTGCTTCAAGTAGGGAGAGGCGGCCGAGAAGGCCGAGTTGAACGTCGCAGGAATCGGCTTCGGACCTTGCTGGGCGGGCAAACCCACCACTTTCACGCGGACTTGCTTCAGGGACACGGAGAGCGCGTTCTTCACACTGGCGTAGATCGCGAGCTTGGACGCCTTGAGGGCTTCGGCTCTTTCGAGCTTCGCGAACGCACGATCCACATGAATCGTCAGTTGGCTCGTCGCACTGGGATCTTCTCCCGTCTGCAGCTCATACCAAATCCCGCTCTTCGAAAGAGCGTTCGCGTCAATGGGCGACATCTCCGCAGAAACGATGTTGGAGTTAATCCACAGTGGAACCTCGAGTTCGCTCAGGGCTAAGCCCTCGGCAGTCCCGAAGGCGCTAGTCGCGTCCAAAACGAGCGATCTCGTAAAGCAGTAGCCACTTTCCTGGAGCTTCTCGACCGGAATGAAAGCATGCCGATACGTGTCCGTGGTGGCCAAGGCACTCACGGAAAAACTCGATAGCAGGGCGGTTTGCGCGATCAAGAGTGCGAAATGAGTGGTTTTCATAGCTGGGTTGTCCTATCGAAAAAAGAGATTCAATAGCGATGGCACTATATAACGCATTGAGTTATGCCGAGCATTCGCAATTCATTCTCTGGGACCGAAGTTGTTTACACCCCCTCCTCCGAGATTTTCAGACCTCCATGAAGAAAAGGCCCAGAGCGCTTGCGCACTCCGGGCCTCGGCTACTTCTTCTAGAGGTAGACCACTTAGCGCGTGCAGCGCGCGCTGATCTTGAGTTCAGAAGCGAGTTGCTTCAGATAAGGCGACGATGCCGAGAAAGCCGAGCTGAACGAAGCAGGAATCGGCTTCGGACCTTGCTGGGCGGGCAAACCCACCACCTTGACGCGAACTTGCTTGAACGTCAGAGAGATCGCGTTCCTCACGCCGGCGTAGATCGCGAGTTTGGACGCCTTGAGCGCTTCGGCTTTTGGGAGAGTCACGAAAGCAGGCGCCACATCGATCGTCAGCTGGCTATATTGATCGTCATCGCCGATCTCCATCTGAAACTGGATCCCGGTTTCCGAAAGCGCGTTCACATCCAGGTTGCTGTCTTCCATGTTGTTAAAGACGCGCATCGGAGCTTCAAGCGCCGCCACGGCCAACACCTCAGCAGATCCATGCGCGGTCACCCCGTCCCAGAGCAAGCGGTCAGCCATGCAGTAGCCTGGCTCCTGCAGCTGGGCGACGGGGATCAGCGCATTGCGATAGGAGTCCGTCGAAGCCAACGCGTTTACAGAGAGAGCCGAGAGCAAGGCCACCTGAGCGGCCACGAGGGAAAGAGTGCGGGTTTTCATAAAATCACCTTTCGGTAGGGTTCAAGAGTTCAGGGTTAACGAGCACTCTAATTAATGCATTGCGTCATCTCATCGTTACCCCAATCGCTCTTGGACCGTCCGAATCCGTTCACCATGGGTGAACGCGCTCCCCCAAGCTCCTGTTTCAAAACGAAAAAAGGGAGGAAGGCGATCAGCCCTCCTCCCTCAAATTTCGAACCGCTTGGATTCTGACTTAAACGAAAGACTTCAAAGAACGGACGCCTGGCCGTTCGTCGCGGCCTTCAAGGCATCCATCACGCCGTAACCGAACGTATTGTTCGGCGTTGCCGTGCCTTGGACGTTTCCGCAGGTCTGCGTAGAAGCCTGGGGCTTCGCCGTCGAGCGGAAGATTGCTTTCGTCGCATCGAACTTGCCGATCAACTCAGGCTTTGCGGCCCAGAGGAGCGCCGCCGCGCCCACCACGTGAGGACCTGCCATCGACGTTCCGCTCCAGAATTGCTGCTCGTACTTCGAGCCAGGAACCGCCGAGCGAATGTCCACGCCGGGAGCCACGATATCGGGACCGACGCCGCCATCGAACGTCGACGGTCCGCGGCTCGAGAAGCTCGCGATCGTTTTCGAACGGTGGTTGTAAGCGCCGACCGAGAGGACCAAGTCCGTGTGGTAAGCCGGAGGATTGCCGATCGTGCCGCAGCCCGGGCCTTCGTTGCCGGCCGAAGCCACCACGAGAATGCCCGCGGCCTTCATCGCCTGCAAAGACGGGAGGATTTCCGCGCCCGTGCAGCCTTCCGATGGAGGGCAGCCCCACGAGTTGTTGATGATGTGCGGAGCCTTGGCTGGGTTTCCGTCGGTCATTGGATTGCCGCCGTAAGCGAATGGCGCGAGGAAGAACTGGAAGCACTCGATGTAGGTCTCGGGCGTGCCGTTTCCTTCGTCCATGTTCCGGCAGCCGATCCATTTTGCTCCGGGAGCCATGCCGATCTCGTTCTTATCGCCATCGCTACCGACAACCGTGCCGATCGTGTGCGTGCCGTGGGCGTTATCGTCGCATGGCGCTTGCGTGTCGTATCCGCAAGGATTGCTGCCACCGGTCGTCTTGTGAATCGCGTCGTACCAGTTGTAGTTGTGGTCGACCGCCGTGCCATCAAAGCCGCGGTACTGGTTCTTGAGCGCCGGGTGATCCCACTGGATACCCGTGTCCTGACCCGCAACGACGATGCCTTCGCCCTTAGTTCCGAGTTGTTTCCAGATCTCCACCGCACCCGTGAAGGTGATGTTGTCGCCGACGGCGAGCGCGCCTTTAGGGAGCGCCACGCGATCCGCGTCCTGGGGGATTTGTTTCGGGAAGGTTTGTTTGACGGTGGGATTGTTGAGGATGCGTGCAACCGTCGGGTGCTGGGTCATCTCCGTGATGAGCGCCTCGTCCGCCTTGTCGACGACGATGAAGTTGCCCAAGTAGAGGGAGCGGTGCGGGACGCCTTTGGCATCGAGAACCTTCTTGAGCTCTGCTTGAGAGTTCAGCGCGACTTCACGCGCGCGATCGTAAACGAAGCGAATGCGCTCTTCGCGGTTCGCGATTTCTTCGGCGCCTTCGTAAGTCGGCTGCTCTTTGAGTTGAACCAGGATCGGGACCGAGCCGTTCTCCAGGAGCTTGCGTTTCACACCGGGAGCGACTTTCAGAGATTTCAGAGAAGCGTCTTGAGCGGAGAACACAGCGGTTCCGCCCACGATTCCGAGAAGTCCGCCAAAGGCCGCGATCCCACCCCAACGAATCCAATTGCGTTTTTGCATGACAGGACTTTGACACAAGACTGACCAAACGCCAATCCGGGGGCATCCGAACAGGCCCGCACCCACTCCACTTCGTCGATCAGTTTAGTCTGACAAGCCTGCGTTCAACTTGAGCAGGATGGTCTCAGTACGTTCCAATGACCGGACGCAGGGACTCGTAAGTGTTCACGACTGAGCCGAGGTAACTGGACGAATCTTCCATTCCACCCCACCGTTTTTGCGTCGCACCGATGAAGCGGCCCAGGTCACGGTTCGGTCCGTCCGGATAGTGGTGATCCAGTAGGAGGTAAACCAGCAACAGCTCTTTCCTTGCAATCTCGGAGAGTTGCTCCCGATAGCGATCCGTTGCTTCACGCAGGCCGCGCTTGCTGATCTCGCCCGTTTTTCTTTTCGCCACCGCCCCGGCCAAGCGATAGAGCGCAGGCTCTGTCCAGGAACCTTCTTGCTGGACCATCAGACCCACGCGCAATGCTTCTTCAAACTTGCCCTTCAGAACACCGAACCGCGTTGATCCGCCGGCCCGGTACCCCAGATCCTCGACCCAGTTGATCAGAAGATGGAGCAGCGCGGCAACGTCGGGGATGTCGTACTCGATGTTGAGCATTTTGAAGACCGTGGCCTCCAGCACCCATCCGCCGATATCGATCGCGGACGCGATCTCACCCACGACCGGAACGAAGTAGATCAGCGCGTGAATGATCTTCACGCCTGTCTTCCGCCAGATCATCAGCTTCTCGGCCGGATCCGGAGTGCGACTCATCTGCTGGAAACCGTTGTAGACGTGAACCGCCGTGATCAGGAGCGAGAGGCCCTTGATCGCACGGTCCCAGGTAATGACTTTCACTCCCGCCGCTTGTTCGGCGACTTGAAGCTTCATCGAAGATTGAACGTTGGCGGCCTTGCCCCCTAGCTTGCCGGAGGACTCGAGCGCGCCGAGCGCTTTGTCCACGCTGCCGAGCTTTCCGTTGAGCGCCTGATCAACGGCCTTCACGGCGCTTGCGGCCTGCTCCTGACGAGCGGCGATCTCCGCCGGTGTCGCTCCGATGTTCTTCAGGTTCTGAAGATCCATGTCGAGCAGCTTCGCGATCCGGCTTTTGTCGATTTCTGCACCCTTGGCCAGGCGTGCTCGGATCACGTCGACGGTGGGTTCGACCCAGCCAGCCGACATCATCTTGGAGCGCATCACGGTCTCGACGACGTCGATCGCAGCGGCGGTCCTCTCGGCAACTCCCTGCAGCCCCGCTGGAGCCGTGACCGCGCCGGTCTGAATCGCTTTTGAGAGGCTCGCGAGCTTCTCGGCGGCGCCGTAGATGTAGCGATTCCCGTTGGCGATCGACAAAACCGACCGCACGTACGTCTCAACGATCGGGATGTTCTTGAAGCCGAAGATCTCAAAGCTGATCATCACCTGATTGGCGTTGGCGCTGACGAGTGGTCGAATCGGCAAGGAAGAGTCGAGGATCTTCTTGGCGGAGGCTTGGATCTTTTCCACCATCTCCTGCGCGTCTTGGTTCGCGGGCAAGTCGTAGGTCTCACCGCCGACCACGAACTTCACTCGCTGCGTAGCCGGAGCGCCGTCTCCTCGCTCACCGGTGACCAGCGCTCGCACTTCCGGATCGTACTGCGCCGCCCGTGGGTCCACGAGATAAGTGGCAAGCAGAACGATCGCACGCGACTCGTCGATTCCTTCGAAGGTCATTTCGACCTTGTCGAAAGCGGCTGGGAACAGGTGAACCTTAATGAGCTTCTTCATCAACGCGAGCTCGTCGCGGCTCGAGCGGTTGAGGTTGATGCGGTTGTGGCGAAGGGAGTTCTTCAGATAAGTCGCGGCCAGCGAAACGTTCGAGTCGCTCGGGAAAGCGGCTTCCGGGCGACGCCAGTCCACCATCGCCTTCGCCGCGTCCTCGACCAGCTCGCGAGCCGGGGAGTTGATCGCATATTCCTTGGCGAGGAGCGCGTGGTTTAGCGCGATGTCAAAACGCTGAGGATTCTTGCCTTCGAGCTGCTCGATCGCGGAATGCACATGCTGGGAAAAACTCACGCTCCCGGCTTGAGCCCCGGTGATGATTCCCACCAACGCGCCGAGCGCTATCGAGAGGAAAGCGAAGAGAAAGGACTTTATGGTCTGAACTGCACGGCACTGCTGAGACTTCATGATGACTCCCCGATGACCTCAGGCCCCCCATAGGCCCTTGATGCAGTGCGTTCATTATCGCGTCTAGATAAAAACTCAAAGAAAAAACAACGCAGTGCATATAAATAGGTTCGCCGATCTGGAAGGACAAAACCTATTGTTTTTAATGAACTTTATTCCCACTTAAACCCTCCTTCTCGGAATTGAGCCCCCATGGGCAGCCGCCCTGAACCCTGCTAACCTAATGATATGAAGCGTGTGTCCTCATTCTCTCTGAGCCCCGCCCCGCTCCTCCCCTTCGGAATCGCAGCCGTCCTCATGGGTTGCACGATGAACCCCATGAAGGTGGGAGAAGAAAGGGTCGAACGGGCGCAGCGAGCTTACTCACCGATTGATCAACAGCTCGACCGCGGTCCTGCCGCCGAGGCCTACTTTCAGAAAAAATGGACCTTCGTGAAGCCCGGTGGCGTCTCCTTTGATCCTACTGAGGTCGAAGTTCGAGAGGGATCGCTACGGTTACGCGCACTTCCGAAACAGCGCGACCCCGCGTCCGCGATCGTGCGCGACGGCGCCCGCGAAGTGGTCGTCGCAGAAATCACCCAAGGGCGTCCCTTTGTGGCGCTTCGTTCCTTTGGATTGAAGACCGGGCCCCAGCATCAAGGCGTCGTGCAGTTCCAGCTTTCCAACGACGGGTCACGCTGGTTTTTTCACGATGGCAAAACCTGGAAACCGGGAGTGCGCACGATTCGCGAAAGCAATACGGCGCCTCAGGTTCACCAGGCGATCCGCACGTTCCACCAAGAGGTCGGCGGTGGAAGACTCTTCCTGAAGGTCTTCATGCAGACCCCAACGGGCAACGAGAAGATCGAGATTCAAGAGATCTCGGTCGAAGGCCTTTCGCCCTCAGTCGGCTAGCTACAGTCGGCGCAAGCTCAACGCGAAGGCGTGAGGCCCTTGCCCGAAGTGAGCAACGTCTTGAGCCAATCGCGGAAGCTTTCCCAAAAACTCGCCGGGCGCGTGCGATCGCGGAAGCCCATCGCCTCTAAACCTGAAACCAGTCCCTGGAAACGCTCCAACGACTCAGCTTGATGCGCGAACTGAATCCCGTAGCAGCGTTTTTCTCCGGAGACTTCTCGCGCGTGCACGACCTTGCCTCGGGCTTCGAACTTTTGCGAGAACACGTCGATCTCGACATCCAACGAATCCCCGGACTCGAGCTTCTCGGAACACTCGATGAAGCACCCGCCCTCGGAGAGATTCAGAATCGTCGCTTTGATCCATGCGGTGGTGGGATCGCGGCGAAGCAGGACGGGGAGCAGCAGCTCAAACCGCGGCTTGGTTTCCCACCAGCGAACCCGCGGATCGAAAAACGGCGTGCGAACTGCAGGCAGCAAGAAATAAGTCACCAGCGCTAGCTGAAGAACCGTGACGTAAATCATCGCTGAAGTGGAGACCGTTCCCTGGCTCTGGCTCCAGAGGAAAATATGGCGTCCGAGCATCCAGAGCATCGCGACGACGAAGAGCGCGTAACTCCAGCGTCGCATGCGAAGAATCGCGAAGGCGGCGAGCACCGGAATCACCCAGAATTCCATGAGCGTGAGCCAGCCGTTATCCCAGCTCCAACGGAAAACGAGCCGAACCGGCACGCGGTAGATCCAAGCATTGAAGAGGAGATTCACCACCGGGGTCAAAAGCTGGATGACCGCCAGAACGACGAGGGCCCAGGGACGTGTGCGCATAGCCATTAGTGTAACGCTCAGGGTCCAGGGGTCAAACTCCGCAATGCGATCTAGCACTCCTTTGCGACCGTCGACGGAATCACCACTGCCGTTCGACGAAACCTTCCTCGATCGAAAGACCTCGCTCGCGCATCCAAAGGCACGAACCCCCAATAGTCGCTCAAATTATTGAAATTATAGCATTTTTTTGAACCTCAAACCGGTAAACAGATTACTCTTGTAAACAATAACGCATTGCATTATAAACTTGCATCCCGATTGTCCTTCAACCCACGGAGTGTCCTATGAACGTCCTCTCTTTTGCGCTGCTCTCTTCTCTTGTTCTCACCAGCACTGCCTTCGCCGGCAACACCGTCGAAAAAGTGAAAGCCCTTTCGAACGATGACGTTTCGATGGGCCTCATCGAAGAAGCTCAATCCGTCTACGACGCCGGGAACGGCGGCAGTGACGACGCCAGCGTGCG
>JBEIOW010000242.1:0-4282 GCA_040377385.1 Bacteriovoracaceae bacterium
CCCAGCACGAACTATTGGGGCGCTTACTTAGACACCGCCGGCTCACGCGAGATGCGCTTCGTCGGAAAAGAAACCGAAATGAGCTTCATCTCGGCGAGCCACATCCGCGTCTTCAAAGACGCCCCCGAGAGTGATTTCATCAAGGTCAAATACGGACTCGAAGATGATCCAAGGCCACCCGAGCGTCCCGACGATCCGGTCGGAAAAATCCTGGTCAAAACCGCGAGCGCGAACGTCTTCATCGAGGACGATGACAAGGACAAGCTTCAGCGAAAGTATTCGATCCTTCGGGGCATTCAGAAGTTCGCCTTCAAGTACTGCTCCAAGCCAAAGGATCAATGTTACCCAACCTGGGATACGGACAGCGCCGATTTCAAGGGCGTCTATCCCGACCAGATCGAAGTCACCCTCGAAGTAGCGGGCCCGTCCCGCATGCGCTTTGAGGGCATGTATCGTTTCAAACCGGAGATGCCCATCGATGGCCTGGACGCGAGTTTTTAAAACGCGGACCCGGCTACCCGGGATACCCGCACGGCAGAAGACCCAGAGCACCCCAAATATTTGGACGCGTCCGCTCTCGTCGCGCTCGGGCATCGCGCTCTTCATGGTGATCTCCGCCATGACGGTGCTGTCCGTGCTCGTCACCGAGTTCACCTACATCGCGCAGGTCAACCAGCGCATGGCCTACGACGGACTCGACCAGATTCGGGCGCACTACCTGGCCAAGACTGGACTCAAGCTTTCGCTGCTGCGGCTCAAAGCCTATCAAACGGTCAAGACGTTTACCGGTGGTGGCGGCGCGGGCGGCATGAGCATTCCGGGCTCACTCCTCGATAAGATCTGGGACTTCCCCTTTATTTTCCCGCTTCCGGCGGATGCTCCTGGCCTCACGATCGGCGCGAAAGACGCGATCGAAAAGTTCGGGAAGGAAACCGGCCTGGTCGGCTCCTTCACGGCCGTCATCAATTCCGAGTCGACGAAGATGAATTTGAACCAGATGCTGGCCGCGTTCTCCCCGAACCCCAATCCCAGCCCTTCGTCCAGTCCAAGCGGACGAGCCACACCGACTCCCCCTCCTTCCACTGCCGGCGGCGGCGCAGGCGCAACCGACCCCAACGCCTTTGATGCGGACCTCGCGCGCTCAACCGTGCACAACCTCCTCTCGCAGATCGTGATGCAGAAGTTCGAGGAAGATCCCGACTTCGCGCAGGAGTACCGCGATCTACGGATCGACGACCTGAGCGACGCGCTCCTCGCTTGGGCCGACAAGACCTATGAGCGCAAAACACCGACGCGCAACGACCAGATCCCCGACAAGCGGGCGCCGTTTTACTCCGTGACCGAGCTCCACATGATCCCGATCTTCGAGGACGCCATCTACCAGGTTGTCGCGCCCAATTTTACTGCGACCCTGACCCAGGGCGTGAACGTGAACAAGATCGAAAAGCCGATCTTCCGCGCGGTCATTGCCCAAGCTACCAAGGAAGAGGCCGACGAGTTCATCAAGTTCCGCGACGACCCGGAGGCGGACAACCGATTCAAGAACGAAGCGGAATTTCTCAAGTGGCTCAGCACCAACGTCGCCGCTCTTCGCTCGGATCAAGCCATGAAGGACTTCCAGGCGGATCTCACCAAACGGAGAATCCGTTTTTTGACGGAGGAGAACTCCTTCAAAATCACGGTGCAAGCCCAGGTCAACCAAACGGTCCGCCTTATCGAAGCCTGGGTCGAGCTCGATGCGGCGCCGGCATCCTCGAGCTCGTCCGCTGGATCTTCAGCGGGATCTTCGGCCGGAACAGGCGCGGGGGGTGCGCAGGGGAATAACCCCGGAACCTCCTCCACCGGCGCCCCCACCACTAAACCCAAGACTGGATTGCGCATGACCTTCATGCGAATCTTATAAGAGGCAACCATGAGAATCCTCGGACTCGATATCGGCAGTCAAAGGGTAAAAGCGGTCGAAATCGATAGCGCGTTCGGGCGTTTCGAGGTGCACGAGTATCACGAACTCGCGGTACCCGCTGGCGTCTCGCCCGTATTGGTCGCGCGTGATCTCGTCTCGCGCTTGCCGAAAGCTCCCGATCGCCTCGTCATCGCGCTGCGGTCGGGCCTCACGACCCTTCGCAATTTCCAGTTCCCCTCCAAGGACCGCAAAGCGATTCAGGCGAGCGTCGGCTTTGAGCTCGATGATGATCTTCCTTTTGAGCTCGAAGATGCGGCCTACGGCCACTCGATTCTCTTTCAAACCGCGACCGGCTCTCAGGTACATGTCTCCGCCACGCTCGGCACGCACCTGCAGGCCGCGCTCGATGAATGGCGCGCCCAGGGACTCGATCCGGATGTGGTGACCACCGAAGCGTGGGCCCTTCGCGCGCTGATGAACCGCGTACTCGCCTCCCAGGTCGAGACCGCTCCCGTGCTTTTGGTCGACATCGGCCATACCCGTACGCTGCTGTACTTCCACCACAAAGGCGTTCCGATCCTCGCGCGCGAAATTCCAATCGGCGGCCGGGACTTCACGCTCGCAATCCAAGAAAAGTACAAAGTCGGCCAAGAACAGGCCGAGGCCGCAAAGCTCGAGCACGGCTTCGTGCTCCCGCCTTCTCAGCGCGGTCAGGCCACGGCCGAGCAGAGTGAGTTCTCCAACGCGGTCGAAACCCCGCTCAGCGATCTCGTACGCGAGATTCGCCACGCAAACCTCGTCGGCAAGAATCTCTCGCACGAATTGCCTGCGCATCTCTTCCTCTGCGGCGGCGGGGCCCAGCTGCCCGGTCTTGGCCGTTACCTCGAAGAAGAAGTCAAAGTTCCGGTCCAATCCCTGAAGTCACTCAGCTCCGTCACCAGCTCCGGCGTCGCCTATAGCGAGCAAGCGGACTCCTCCTTTGGACTGGCCGCGGGACTCGCCCTCTCCCTCGTGGGTCAGGAAAAGTCCCTGCTCCTCAATCTGCGCACGGGTGAGTTCTCGAAAAACGGCGGCAGCCGAATCAACTGGTCGCGCCTGAAGGGACCGATGATCGCCGCCGGACTCATCGCAACGTCTCTGCTGGTGAGCGTCGTTGTGCAGAACACCGTTTACCGAGGACGGATGAAATCGCTCGATAGCCAGCTCGAGCGCCAAGTGAAGTCGTTCTTCGGATCAGTTTCCTCCAGCGCCCTGCGAACCTACCTCTCCAATCCGACCACGCTCAAAAAAGAGATCCAGCGCGAACTCTCCCGGCGTCGGGAAGCGGCGGCGCTCATGGAGCCCAACAAACACTCCCCTTTGCGCTTTGTTCGAGAAATCTCGAGTGGAATTTCCAAGGATATCGTCGTGGACTTGATTCAGCTGCAGGTCGGCGCCGCCACGACCTCCACCTACGCCGCACGCGAGAATCCCGCCATCTCGATGACTTTCTGGGTCACCAATCCGCAAATCATCGAGCGTCTCTCGGGCATGCTCGAGAAGAGGATGACCGGGTTCAGCCGATCCAAGGTGGAAGAAACGGTTCTGCCGGACCAAAGCAAACGATGGAAAGTCGTCTTCGGCGGTCGTCCGATGGAGGAAGGTTATGGAAATTAAGTCCAAGGTCTCCCAGGCCTTCACGCAATTCTCCGATAGCCTCCAGGAACAGGTTTGGTTTCAGCAACTCAAGGCCAAGTGGGAGGAGCTGGATCCGCAGAGCCGCTTCTACCTGCAGATCGCGACTCTGGGCTCCGCAGTGGTCGGCGCGATTGCGATCGTTTCGATTTCGCTCTGGGGCGTCTACAGCCTGAAGCGAGATTACCAGCAGAAGAACGAACTGCTCTCACAGTTGCAGTCCGCCAACGACGAACTTAAGCGACTTCGCGACGCCGCCCCCATGCCCGAAGGCGAAGAGGCCGCGGCCTGGGGCCCCTACCTGGAAGGGATCGCGAGCAGCGCCGGCCTGGACCCGACCAAGATGAAAATCGGAGGAGAGGCACCGGGCGCCAAGAGCGACCTCACCCAGGAAACACTCATTGAGGTCACACTCGAGAAGATCAATGCCAAGCAGCTGGTTCGCTACGCGACGCAAATTGAGTCTGGCTCACGCCCCCTCAAGCTTCGCAATCTCAGCATCGACACCGATCCTGACCTGAGTGGCTACCTCACCGCCCGCTTCCATTTATCCGGCTTCCAAGTCATTGCGGGTGAACGCTGATGAACGTCGAAGGCATTCTCGAAGAATCCTCCGGAGCGATCGTCGTCACCGAGGAAGGGCGCGGCAAACGCTGGCTGAAGATCTTCTTCTGGTTCGGCGTCTTCTTCTCACTCTTGATCACC
>JBEIOW010000062.1:0-8372 GCA_040377385.1 Bacteriovoracaceae bacterium
GCAGTACGCGTCTCACAGCACTTGCTTTGGTTGCGGTCCGGCGAATCCAAAAGGGCTCCGGATCCGGAGCATTGCTGTGCCCGCGAAGGGCGGTGAGTCCCCGGAGATCGTCGCCGATTGGAAGCCCGAGTCGCATCACGAAGCTTTTCCCGGCATGGTCAACGGCGGTATCATCGGTTCGCTCCTGGATTGCCACTCCAACTGGACTGCGGCCTACACCCTCATGAAGGCGCAGAATCTGGAAAGCCCTCCCTGTACGGTGACGGCCGAGTACTCCGTAAAGCTTCTGCGCCCGACCCCGAGCTCGGAAACCCTCCATCTTTCCGCCAGAGCAGTCGAAGTGCAGGGCGATCGCGTGTGGATCGAAGCCACGCTTTCGGCGGGAGGAAAGACCTGCGCGACCTGTCGCGGGCTTTTTGTCGCTGTCAAACCGGGCCATCCCGCCTACCACCGCTGGTAAGGGCAGGGCTTCGGGACATGACCCCAAAATTTCGCGGCGGATCCGACGACTGGCTCGATGACGAAAGCGAAAAATCTTCCGCTGCCGGTGTCGCGAATAAAAAAGCGCCCAAAAAAGCCAAGACTCTCCGTCCCGACGAAGCCAACGCGACCGTCGCCGAGGTTTTCCCCAAGCGCGCCGCCGTCCGGATGGATGATGGGCTGGAGACTCGCCTTCTTTGCCATTATCGGCGCGCAAGCGTGATCGGTCGAGATGTAGGGGAGCACCGCGAGCGTGCTCCGGTGGCGGTCGGCGATCGCGTCAAGATCGAGCGTATGCAGGGCAATGAAGGACTCATCGTGGGGATGTGCGCGCGGCGCAATCACCTTGCTCGACCGGCACCCGATCGGGAAGAGACGATGCTGCATGTGCTGGTTGCCAACTTGGATCGACTGGTAATCGTGATGTCGGCTCAGAGTCCGGAGTTCTCTCCCGGAATCGTGGATCGTTTCCTCGTGGCAGCGGCCGCCCAAAAAATCCCTTGTCTGCTCGCGGTGACAAAATTGGATCTGATTGGCCCTGAAGACTCGCGGCTTGCTTGGAAGACGTACGCTGAGCTCGGGGTCGACGTGGTCGAGCTTTCCCGCAAATCGGATGGTCGGACCTACGATGGCCTGGAGCAGCTGCGACAAAAGATCAACGGGCAGACGGTCGCATTCTGCGGACACTCCGGAGTAGGGAAGACTTCGCTCCTCACGCAGTTGCTCGGGCATGAGGCGGGCGCTGTTGGAACCGTGAGTGACTTTACGGGCAAGGGGCGTCACACCACAACGAGTGCGGTCTTATTGGAAGGCGCTCAGGGGTCTTCTTGGATGGATACTCCAGGTGTCCGAGAGTTTGGTTTGCATGAGATTTCTCCGGAGCGGTTGAAGGATTATTTCCCCGAATTCGCGGGATTGTCGCCCCTATGCGTCGCTCCCAGCTGCCTGCATTTAGATGAAGCCGGCTGCCGGGCCCGTGAGCTGCCCCGCTATCCGAGTTACCGCCGCATTCTTGAGTCCTTGATTGAAGCGCGCAAAGAAGCCGAAGGAAATCGCCGATGAACCTCACCCGGACCCAGCTCGAGGCTTTTGATCGTTTCTGGACTGCACTCCATGCGGATCGGCGCCGACTCGATGGCCTCCTCGCTTCCCAATCGCCCAACGTGAAGAGCTGGCTCGCGGAAATCGCTCCCCTCATTCTCTTGCGGCCGGTTTCGCTCGCTGAAGCGCTGGGGATTGGCGTTCAGCCCGGCGAGCCATGGTCCATTCCGCCGGAAAAGCGGGGGGAGTGGAAAGTCGCTCGACTGCTCGCGGACCGTCTTGCCGACTCGGATCGTCCCCGATTGATTCGGGACTCCGAGCCGCTGGAGGAGGACTTTCCACCTGAATTGATTCAGGAGTGGAAACAAGCCTGGGGTGAAAAAACGACGGCGGAACTCGTGCGCGAACTCGGAAGTCCTGCTCCTCGCAGTCTTCGTTTTAGAACGGTCGATGAGCGGGATGCCTTCCACGCGGCTTATGCTGAGCAGCTCCCGTTTCCGCTGAAGCTCTCCGCCATTTCGCCGCTGGGAGTGCGCGCGGAGGGCTATCTCGAGATCACCCGTGCGCCTGAGTACGAGGAGGGCCAGATCGAGATCCAGGACGAGGGATCGCAGCGGATGAGTTTCTTTGCCCTCTACCCGGAACTCTTCTCCCCAGGATTGCAGGAGCGGCCGGGTGCGGTTTCTGAATCGGCACCGGCCGCTCCATCGAAGTGGCCCGATCTCGATTCACGAAGTCGTTTGGTGGACGCATGTGCAGGCGCGGGCGGCAAAAGCCTGGCTTGGGCGGCGATCGGACGCAACCGCGGTCGGATTTTCGCGTACGACGTGGCCGATAAGAAGCTCCAGGCGCTTCGTAGGCGCGCCAAACGAGCCGGCTGGACCAATATTCAGGTCCTCGCACTTCCAGAGGGCCAGGAGCGGGATAAACTCGCCTCATTCGACAGCAGCGCGGATCGAGTCCTGGTCGACGCTCCTTGTTCGGGCTGGGGAGTGCTGCGACGGAATCCCGACACTAAGTGGGGAGATATGGGCGAGCCACTGCTTCGTCTCGAAAATCTACAGGCCCGATTGCTCGCGGCGTACGCGCCGCTGGTTCGTCCCGGTGGCATCCTCACCTTTGGGGTCTGTACCTTCCGCAAAGAAGAGACGACGGATCAGGTGGTGCGGTTTCTTTCCGAGCATTCGGAGTTTTCGCCAATCGCCGGCGGATACCTAGGACCGGGACCGACGGACGGGTTCTTCATGCAGGCGTTCCGGAGGAAGCCTTGATCTGGAAGTTTCTTCGCCCGATCCTCTTCCGTTTCGACGCTGAGACTGTGCACGGCTTATCGGTCACGATCCTCAGGGGAGTGGGCAGGTTTTTCCCCGGCCTACTGAGATGGATTTCGGGTACCTCGGGAGCAGCGAACCGTCCGGTCGAACACTGGGGCATGACTTTCCTAAATCCGGTGGGCCTTGCGGCGGGTTTCGATAAGAACGCCGAACTTCTCCCTTATCTTCCTCATCTCGGTTTCGGCTTTGCGGAAATCGGAACCGTGACGCCGCGGCCGCAGGAAGGCAATCCGCGACCTCGCTTGTTCCGCGACAGTAGCCAGCAGGCCGTTTTCAACCGCATGGGTTTTAATGGCCATGGGGCGGCACGGGTTTCCGCGCGACTGCGCGAGATTAAGCCCCGCTTGCCGCCTGGCTTCCGCGTCGGTGTTAACCTCGGGAAGAACAAAGACACGCCACTCGAGCGAGCAGCGGAAGACTATGCCGAGGCAGCAATGCGGTTTGAAGGCTTAGCCGACTACCTGGTCGTCAATGTGAGCTCCCCGAATACACCCGGTTTGCGCAGCCTACAGACGGTCGAATCCCTTCGGCCGATCTTAAGGGCGGTCTTCACGGTCATTTCTGCCTGGTCGGTGCGTCCTCCGGTGCTCGTTAAGCTGGCACCCGAGCTGGATGAATCGGATCTTCGCGAATTGGTCGGCGCACTCGAGCCAGAAGGGGTGAAGGGTTGGATCGTCACGAATACCCTCGGCGGCACGTGGTCGGATGGCATTGCGGGAGGTTGGAGTGGCTTGCCGGTGCAATCGGCGGCTCGGGTAGCGCTTTCGAATCTGCGTGGCCTCAGCCCCTTGCCGATTATTTCCGTGGGCGGCATTCTCTCGGGAGAAGAAGCTCGGCAACGCTTCAAGGGTGGCGCTAACTTGGTGCAGATCTATTCTGGCTGGGTGCTGCAGGGGCCGCGGCTCCTCAAGCAGATCGCGGAATCGCTCTAATTTAGGCTCTAGAAACACGAAAGCCCTGGATCGCGAGATCCAGGGCTTATCGAAGAATTTACCTAGAGAAAGAAGTTACTTCTTCTTCTTCTTGGTAGCTTTTTTCTTCGTCGCTTTCTTCTTGGTAGCTTTTTTCTTAGTTGCCATCGCTATTTCCTCCATTGAAGTGTCAATGACACTTAATTCGATGTTACATCGAACCGCGCGAGGATCAAGCAAAGATCAAAACTTTTTTTGCTCCTGCAGTCACCACTCATCCTCTCAACACTGTCTTCGTCATCGCTTCTTCCATTTTTTTCATCCGTGAACGCTTCTCTCTCGCCTAGCGATGACAATTTTTTCGCACTCACGACGATCGACCGTTGGGTTTTGTGTCGAGAAGAGAAGGGGACTTCATCTCATGCATAAAAACTTCGCATGTTGAAAGAACCGACATTTTATCGAGGAAAAAAGAATTTTTCTGAACACGACGGATCGATGTTGAGAACGATTTCATCATGCGACTCGCGTGATCGAGTCGTGCGTTCCTCCGCAACGATGAAGTCATGAGTTCACGATGGTTTCTGAGCGCGAGTGAGTGAGTGAGTGAGCGATCAAGAAGTGGAAGCAGGTCGGGAGGAAGGAATCGAACGCTAACGCTTAGCGTAAATTTGACTGTAAATTCACTGCGAGTGTACGGTGAGTGCGATGTTGAAGTGGCCGTTTAGTCGACAAAACCGCGAGATCCCCCCTCTGGATCCGACCGAACGGCGAAAAAGGAAGCGCGAAGCACTCGCGATCGTCTCTTTGGCGGTCCTTTTTGTGATTCTGACGATCGTCGAGCTCCGTCTCAGCGGATTTTCGAGCTCGATGCCTTTCCTGAACTCGATTTTCTTCTTCGGGTTGCTCAATTTCAACATCATCATCCTTGTCGCGCTCAGCTGGCTAGTCGTGCGCAATATCGGGAAGCTCTTCATCGAGCGTCGACGGAAGATTCTCGGGTCAGGGCTGAAAACCAAGCTCGTTATCGCCTTTTTGGCGTTTTCTATCATTCCTACGCTCGTTCTCTTCATTATCTCCGCCTCCTACATCAACTCGAGTTTCGATAAATGGTTCTCGATCAAGGTTCAGAACACCTTGCAGGCGTCGCTGGAGATCACGCGGACCTACTACAAGAACTCCGACGCGACCGCGATGCACTTCGCGCAGCACATTGCGGGGGGGCTCGCCCGGCGGATCGGATCGGAACCGCAGGCTGCCCACTCTCCGGCATGGAATCGGACGCCACGGTGGATGGATGGATACCTCGAAGAGCAAAGATCGCTGCTCGCGTTGGATGCCGTCGAGTACTACGCTTCGCCGCTGGATCCTCGTCTGCTCGCCCGTCGATCTTTTGGCGCGGGCGAACCCGATATTCAGTACCCGCGGCTGAGCCTGGATCTTCTGGATCGAGCCTTTGCGGGCGAACAGGTGTCGATCCTCCAGCACATCGGCAGCGGCGACATGATCCGCTGTCTCGTTCCGGTCAAACGTGGACAAGGAAACGAAGCGGCTGTGGAAGGGGTGGTCGTCGTCAATACCCATATCCCCGTCAGTCTCGTGAACAAGGTGGACGAGATTGCGAGCGTCTTTGAGGACTATAAGGACACGAACCCCCTCAAATATCCCCTCAAGACGATCTACTTCGTCATCCTCATCATGATCACGCTCGTGATCATCTTCGTGGCGATCTGGATCGGTCTCTATATGGCGAGAGAGTTAACTGTTCCCCTCCAGCGACTCGTCTTTGGGGCACAGGCGGTCGGCGCAGGGAATCTGGACGTTACCATCGGTGCGACGGGTCATGATGAGATCGCCGTACTCGTGGACTCGTTCAACAAAATGACCCATGACCTGAGAGAGAATCAGACGCGCTTGACGGCGGCGTCCGGCGATCTTCAGCGTCGGCGGCTTCAGCTCGAGGCGGTCCTGGCAAACATCGCCACTGGAATTATCGTCGTGGAGCGATCCGGTGAGGTGACGACGTTCAATCCCATCGCCGAGGATCTCCTCGGCTTGAGGCAGTCTCAAGCACTTGGACGGGATTACCGGGATCTGTTCGTCGGCGATCACGCACCCCTTTGTGAGCTCATCGGCCGACACCTCAGCTCGCCTGCCGGCATCCCACCGTCCGAGACGCAAGAGCGCACCCAATGGACCGCGAAGGCGGGAAAAGAAGTGAGAAGCCTGATCGCGACCATGACGGATCTGCTCGAAGACGCGGATGCTCGCCCCTGGGGCGTGGTCGTCGCCATCGATGATCGCACTCAGGTCGTTAAGGGGCAGCGTGAGATGGCTTGGCGCGAAGTGGCTCGACGAATTGCCCACGAGATTAAAAACCCCCTGACCCCAATTAAATTATCCGCCCAGCGACTGCAGCGCCGCATGGGTGATTACAAAGGGCGCGACTTCGCGCTGCTTCAGGAATGCACCGAGACGATTATCCGCCACACGGATGAACTCAAAGAAATGGTGAATGAGTTCTCCAACTTCGCGCGGATTCCTGAGGTGAATCGCGTCCCGAACGATCTCAACGCCGCCT
Organism: Bacteriovoracaceae bacterium; assembly: GCA_040377385.1. GTDB lineage: Bacteria > Bdellovibrionota > UBA1018 > UBA1018 > UBA1018 > JBEIOW01. The sequence continues at coordinate 6,348 of JBEIOW010000062.1, forward strand.
TGAAGGAAGTCGTGAGCCTTTATGAGCAGGCCCATCCAGATGTCACGTTTCTCCCGGTTCTCGATCCGAAAATGCCGACGTTCGAGTTTGATCGCGACCAGATGAAACGCGTCATCATCAACCTATTTGATAATGCGGTCGCTTCCCTCGATCAATCCGCAGTTCAGCGCTCGAAACTGATCGAACTTGAGACGCACTTCCACTCGCATCTTCGGATTGCGATTGTTGTCGTGCGAGACAATGGTTCAGGCATGCCTCAGGACGTGCTCGACCGGGTCTTTGAGCCCTACTTCTCGACCAAGAATGAGGGAACTGGACTTGGGCTCGCCATCGCTAAGCGGATCGTGAACGACCATGACGGATTCATCCGCGTGCAGTCGGTGCTGGGTGAGGGAACTCAGTTCTCCATTGAGCTTCCGATCTCCGCACGGCAAGAAAGAGGGACCGTCACATGAACCGATCCATCCTAGTCATCGACGATGAGCCCTCTATTCGACAGTCCCTCATGGGTGCGCTGTCGGATGAGGGGTACCGCGTGCGAACCTCCGCGTCGGGTGAGGAAGGGATCGAAGCCTTACGCCAAGAGCGTCCCGACATCGCGATGATCGACATCTGGATGCCGGGAATGGATGGTCTGGACACCCTTAAGCAGATCAAGACCGAGTTTCCGGACCAGGTCGTCATCATGATGTCGGGTCATGGAACCATTGAGACCGCGGTCAAGGCCACCAAGCTCGGGGCCTATGACTTCGTTGAAAAGCCGCTTTCCTTGGAGAAAGTGCTTCTGCTGGTTCAAAACGCGATCCAGGCCCAAGACTTGTCGCGCGAGAATCAGGTTCTCCGCAAACAGGTTCAAAAGAGCCGTGTTTTGATTGGTGAGAGCGCGGTGATGAAACAGATCCAAAGTGTCATCAAGCGCGTCGCCCCGACTCCGAGCTCCGTGCTCGTGACCGGGGAGAACGGAACCGGCAAAGAACTGGTCGCCAATAGCATCCACGCCGTTTCACCCCGTTTCGGCAAACCGTTTGTTGAGGTCAATTGCGCGGCAATCCCGGAGGAGCTCATCGAGAGCGAGCTGTTCGGGCATGAGAAAGGCGCTTTCACCGGTGCGACTCAGCTCCGCAGAGGAAAGTTCGATCTGGCCAACGGCGGAACTCTCTTTCTGGATGAGATCGGCGACATGTCGCTCAAGACGCAAGCCAAGATCCTCCGGATCCTCCAGGAGCAAAAATTCGAGCGAGTCGGAGGATCGCAAACCATCTCGGTCGACGTTCGGGTGGTCGCTGCGACCAATAAGGACCTGAAGGCCGAAATTCAAAAAGGGAACTTTCGGGAAGATCTCTATTATCGGCTCAATGTCATTCACATCGTCGTTCCTCCCCTCCGCGAGCGGAAGGACGACATCCCGGCGCTTGCGGGGCATTTTCTCCACGATGCAGCCATCGCTTATGGTCGCAAAGAGCGTGAATTTACACCGGATGCGCGCCGCGTCCTTCAGGATTACCCTTGGCCAGGCAACGTGCGAGAGCTCAAAAATCTTATCGAGCGGATTTTGATCCTCTCGGCAGAAGCGGAAGACGGCCAGCCGATCACGCCGGCGGTTCTTTTGGCGCATCTCGAGGACGTCCCTCTCTATTCGAGCGCTGAAATCCCGGCGCTTCCGGGAGCAGGGGGTCTGGAGGCAGCAGGCGTCGGAACCAGTCTGCGCGACGCACGGCAAGAGTTTGAAAAAGAATTCATCGTCCGCACGCTTAAGGCGAACGACTGGAACGTTTCCAAGACCGCCGCCGCATTGGGAATCGAGCGCAGCCACCTCCATCGCAAGATGAAGGGCTATGGCATAGCCGAACCCTAAGCTTCCGTACGGACATCTACCTTTCACTATGCCGTTCGGGTAAGCTGTTCTGCGAAATGGCAGAGCAAATCACCCCCCGTAGTCAGGATTTTTCCGAGTGGTATCAGGACATTGTCCTTAAGGCGAAGTTGGCCGATTACAGTCCCGTCAAGGGCTGTATGGTCATCCGC
>JBEIOW010000136.1:0-5931 GCA_040377385.1 Bacteriovoracaceae bacterium
GAGGTTCTGCAAGCAGGTCCGCGCTCCAAGATAGCCAGCGCGCCGGACCATCTCCAGCAACTTTCGATTAAACTTCCCGCGGGGGTAGCAAAACGAATCGACGGGACGACCCAGGACTTCCTCTAGCCAAACCTTACTGCCGTGGATCTCATTCCATGCCTGGTCATCACCCAGCTGAGTGAGTGGCAGGTGGCTGAGAGAATGCGCGCCTACCTCGAACTGACTCGCCAGCGCACGAATCTGATCCTCATTGATCACCGAACGCTCGGGGTTTTCTCGGGGAACGTAGAACGTGGCCTTCAAGCCATATTTAGAAAGGAGATCTGCACAGCGAAAGTCCTCGGGATGACCATCATCAACGCTAATCGTCAAAACCCGAGAAAGTGCAAGATTCACCCTAAAACTCGTACCTGCGGCCCTGAGAAACGGTCAACGAGAAAGTCCAGCTTCGCCATACCCACCTCGATTGATATTGCCTTCCTCCTCGAGCCCTTGGCATATGATGAGAACCTTGATCGACCGTCCTACCTCCGACAACCTGGTTTGGGGCACTCGCCAGCAAAGCCTTTCCCCGCGATTCCGGGCAAGAGTGGCCGTGATCGAATCGCTCATCGCTCGGTGGACCTCACCCACGCAAACTGCCATCGATGTCTCCGGAGGGGCTGGGAGGTGGTTGCCCACGCTCGCTCCTCGATTCCGACAGTTCTGGCACATGGACTTCAGCCGAGCGGCGCTCGTGGCCGCGAAGGCTGAAAACCCTTCGCTCACTCACGTGCAATACGGATTTCTTGACTTGATGACTGGCCAGTCCGAACCGGAAAAACTGGCCTCGTACGATGTGCTGTTCTGCCTCGACACCCTCCTCTACGATGGAAAGTTTATCGAAACGGCTCTGACTAACTTTCAGTCCTTGATGGGTCCCGATTCTGTCGCAATTATTGAGTTCCCCTCCAAGCTCAGGTGGAAAATCTCCCGCGCGATTAAAGGGACCCGCTATCGGGGACCGTCACGCGCCTTTTCGCAGACCGAACTCATGGAACTGCTCAAGCAGCACGGCTATGAATGCCTAGAATTGGCTTTCCAATACTCCGAACTGCCCCCGGCCATCCATCGGACCCTCAGCCGACTAAAACTGACCCGCGTAGCTCCGCTTCCCAGCACCTGGGCATATGTTGTTATTCGTCCCAATCCCGTGATACCTCGAGCTAAATGAACGGAAAAACGGTCGTCGTTACCGGAGCTAGCGGTTTCATCGGAAGCCACCTGACGGAGCGTCTTGTCAGAGAAGGCGCGCGAGTCAGGGCGTACGTCCATTATCGATCGTCTGCCAACCTCTCTAACCTCGAGTTCCTCGATAGAGATGTCCTGCGTTCGATTGAAATCGTGAAAGGGGACGTGACGGACCCCTTCAGCGTCAAGAAGGCCGTTCAAGGCGCGGACACCGTATTCCATCTCGCGGCTTTGATCGGAATCCCGTACTCGTACCACGCACCTCAAAGCTACGTGAACACGAACGTCATCGGAACGCTCAACGTCATGCAAGCCGCGCTCGAAGCTGGAGTCCGGCGCGTTGTACACACCTCCACCTCCGAGACTTACGGAACCGCGCTCTACACGCCCATTGACGAGAACCATCCGCTCCAAGGGCAATCCCCCTACTCCGCCAGTAAAATCGGCGCTGATAAGATCGCGGAGAGTTTCTATCTCTCGTTCGGCGTACCGGTAGTGACGCTCCGCCCGTTCAATACGTTTGGACCGAGACAATCCGCACGCGCGATCATTCCCGCGATCATCGCTCAAGTCGTGAGCAACAGTCCTTCGATCAAACTTGGGACGCTATCCACCGTGCGCGATTTCACCTATGTCGAGGATACCGTGCATGGCTTCCTTCGTGCGGGGCATGCCGAAAATGCGCCTGGTCAAACCATCAACCTGGGCACTGGGAAAGCGGTTTCGATCGAAGACCTGCTGAACATGGTCCTCAAGATCACGGGCAAGAATCCGAAGGTGATTCACGACGAAACCCGCGTTCGACCTGAAAAAAGCGAAGTCATGAAATTGCTGAGCAATCCTGGGTTGGCCAAAAAGGTCCTGGATTGGGAACCCACGCAAACCCTTGAACAAGGTCTGCGCGCTACAGTTTCGTTCATCGAAAAAAACCTGCAGCACTACCGGCCAGAAGAATACCAGGTCTAGGAGCCTCGGCATGCAAGTCGTTATTCTCGCTGGCGGTAAAGGCACTCGACTCAAGCCGTACACCCTGAGCTTTCCAAAATCGCTGGTTCCGGTCGGCGATTTCCCCATCCTTGAGATCATTCTCAAACAACTGGCCGCAGCGAACGCCACCGAAGTCATTATCTCCACTGGCCATCTCGCCGAGCTCATTATGGCGTACTGCAAAGACGGTTCGAGATGGGGCCTCAAGATTCGCTATGTGCGTGAAGACAAACCTCTGAATACGGCCGGGGCGCTCAAGCTCATTCCAGACCTTGAGGAAAACTTCCTGGTCATGAACGGAGACGTTCTCACTGATCTCGATTACTCGACCTTTTTCAAAGCACACCTCGAGAGGCGCTCGTCCGCTACGATCTCCGCTTACTCACGTGAGTCAAAAATTGATTTTGGCGTGATTCAAACCGACGAGCGCGGCGTCTTGACGAACTACATCGAGAAGCCCACCTATCATTTCAAAGTGAGCATGGGGGTTTACGCACTCCACCGGGACGCGCTCGGCCTGATCGAGAAGGATGAGGCGATTGGAATGCCCGATCTGCTTCTTCGGGTGAAGGCTTCGGGCAAGGAAGTCCATTCTATCGAATCCAAATGTTATTGGCTCGATATCGGCCGCGTAGACGATTACGAAAAGGCGCAGGAGACCTTCGCCGCTGACCCGGCTCGTTTCATCAAGTCTCCATGATGACGTCACCAATCCTGATTGTTCACCGCAGCTACACCCACAAGGGCGGCGAAGATCTATTCCTCGACGAAACTCTGGTCCCTGCATTGGCCGCAGCGGGACTTCCACACGAAGTCCTTTTGTTCGAAGCGCTCTTTAAGAAAAAGGCTCGCCTGGTGGCTGACCTCGCGGAAGTGGCCTGCATGGCTCTGGGATGGGAGCGACTCCGCCCGAGCTACTTCAAGATCCAACGCAAGATCGCCCGAACCCGGCCATCCGCGGTCATTTTTAACAACTACATCCCCACGCTTTCGTTAGCTGCCGGCACATCCGCTCAGAACGGCCCGCGGGCACCCCGCTATCTCTGGGTCCACAATGGCCGACTCTCCTGCGCGAATGGTCTTTTCTACGACGGCGAGAAAACCTGCCACCAGTGCTTCGATCAGGGAAGCCGCTCGGTCTTGAGTCGCAAGTGCTTCGGCAGCCGCAAGCAAAGCTGGCTGTACTCGTGGATCTATCGAAAGCAGCGAGTCTTCAGACACGTTAGCAAAATCATAGACGGCTACTTCGTTTGCTCAAACTACTCGGGCGCTGGGATCAGTCGACTGACGCAGCTGAGCCCTGGTTTTCGCCCACCCATTCACTTAGTCCGGCCACCCGTTCCGCCAGCACCTCTTCTGACAGAAGCGCCCAGCCCCGGCTTTCTGCACGCTCTGCGTGAATTGCCTCAGCCGTTCTACGCATTTGTAGGAAGAGTATCGATCGAGAAAGGTGCCGACCGATTGGTGGACTTCGCGATTCGCTATCCTGACCGGGGATTTGTCATTGCCGGATCCGGTCCGCTGTTGGACTCAATTCGGGCCTCCGCCCCTAGAAATCTCTTCTGCGCCGGCTTTGTCAGCGCGGCGGAAAAGTCCTTCCTTTATGAAAAAGCAAATGCCGTGCTCGTTCCTTCGCGAGTTCCGGAGAACGCATCCCTCGTCATTATGGAGTCGGAGACTTATCGGACACCTGTGGTCTACCCGGAAGGGGGCGGAGCAGAGGAGCTGGTGCAGTTCTTTAAACGCCCTAGCTGCCCACTCGGAAAGTTTTCTGGCCAGGTTTTCCAGCGCGACGATCGCCCACCCACCGACTGGAGTTTAGCGGCATTCGGGAATGCGATCGCGAAAGTGGTCCACTCTGACCGAGCTAAAGCTCGTGAACTCACTCACGCCCAACTCTCTCCATAGCTAGGAAGTCGCAATCGCCACCAACGTATCGTTGGCATCGAGCGCCCTCAGCCGCTCTTCATAGATGCGGTTCATTTCCGAGCTCTCCAGCGTCGCCAATGGTCCTCGGTGGCCACCCGGCTTGCCCTTACTCAGCCAAGTTAAATGATTTGGCAACGCCGTACCGCTGAACCCCATATACCTCAGTGTTTCTGAATCCGGCCGCCTTGAGAAATGCGCCCAGTGACTCTCGGGTGTGCAGAATGAGGTGCTGAGACCAGAGGGTGAAGTCAATAAATGGCCTCACCGCCAACGAATCAATCAGTAAGTCCTTTGCATGGGGCACCTCGACAACGATCTTGCCTTCACCGTCTGGCTTCAACTTCCTTTTGAGTGATTCTAGAACGGGGACCGGATCTGGCAGGTGCTCGAGTGAATGGAAGAGAAAGATCGAGTCCAGGTTACCTGGCATCGAATCAATGTCCCGGAAGACCTCAAGTCCATCTCGAGCAAGAGATTGGATGAAGTTTTCTTGTAGCTCGACTCCAAAGGCCTTCGCGGACGAAGCTTGGGCACGTCGCAAAAAGCCGCCGGCACCGCAGCCAAAATCGCAGATCGCTTTACCTTGGTAGAAGGATGAAAAGTGCGCCAAGCGACGAGCCGTATCTCGCTCATCTTCCGAATCCGACTTAAGACTTTGCTCCGAACGATACTCCCCACTCTCGTAAGTCTCGTGCCCAGTATAGAAGTTATCGATGAAAATGATGCGACTGTCTTCGTCGCGATAGACAGGCAATGGATCGCGATCGCGCGTCCGGGGCGAGAGCAGCTTAAGTGCTTGAGGAGAGATTAAGCCAAGGTCGAGCAGGGTCTTTCGAATCGTGTTCATCAGCAAACCCACCGAAGATTGTAAATAATCCAATAATATAAATCACTTACCTCGACTTCAGCGACTCTGCAACAGTGCTCCTCCGGGTCAAATGCGCAAGGGTTCAGCTCAGGAAGAGGTAACCGATGTGGCTCTCCTCACTTCATCCGATTTCCAGCCAACACAGACCTCCAAGGTGATGGCCAAAAAAGCTCAGGTGATAGATAAAACGGGAGATGAATGACACCGCGCCAACGGCAGAAAAAGGCTCGCCTGCCCGACCCCAAAAGACTGCGCTCATTACCGGCGTGAACGGACAAGATGGCTCTTACCTCGCGGAGATGCTCCTTGGGCAAGGATACCGCGTTTATGGTCTGACTCGTGACCAAGGGCTGCTCTATTCCACCAATACGCTTCATCTCAAAGACCGACTTAAGCTGATCTACTCGGACTATACGATCCAGAATCTGAGCGAAACTCTCCGAACCATTCGGCCCAATGAGGTCTACAATCTCGCCGGACAGACCTATGTCAGCAAATCCTGGGAAATGTTCGATGAGACGTTGAAGGCCTCGGGGATCTTGCCCTCCAGTCTCCTGGAAGCGATCGTCAATGTGGACCGCGGAATCCGATTTTTCCAAGCCTCCAGCTCCGAAATCTTTTCTGCCCAGGGCTCAACCCCCCTCAGCGAGCAGTCGCCGATTAGTCCTCGAAACCCATACGGGTGCAGCAAAGCGCTCGCTCATCACATGGTGCAGGCGTACCGGCAACACTATGATCTGTTCGCGGTCAGCGGAATTCTGTTTCCCCACGAATCGCCGCGACGCGACTCCGCATTTGTCTTCAAGAAAATCGTGCAAACGGCAGTCAAGATTAAGCTGGGACGAGAATCCACTCTCCAAATGGGAAACCTCGCCGCAGTACGAGATTGGGGCTATGCGCCTGAGTTCGCCATCGCA
>JBEIOW010000029.1:0-10714 GCA_040377385.1 Bacteriovoracaceae bacterium
CCGATATTGCTTCTGTTATCGACGCCTACGGGAGATTTCATGAGTCAGCTTCCTTATAGAATCCGTTTAGTCTCTATCCCGTCCCCGTATGATCGGTGGACGGATCCTATGGTTCAGTCGCTATTCTGCAAAACGTTGCAGATGAGGCTGAACGGCTATGGTTCGGAATACGGAAGCGGAGTCTTTCCTTTAGACGGGGCGGATTTTGCCGGGGCACACCACATGGCCTGCCAAGAATACGACGGTCAGCTGATTCCCATCATGGGATTCAGAACGACCTCTCTATCAACCGCGAAGCGCCACGGCCTCAGCTTCGGTGGATTGAATTTGGTCAAAGCGGCCGGCGCCATTCCGCATACTCAGGCGCTCCAAAGTCTTCTCGAACATTGCGAAACCGAAGGACACGAAATTTCCTACATCGCCTCCTGGACAATGGAACCTTCGATCCGAAAAGACCGCGAACTCAGTCGTCTCCTGCGCGAGCTCTTCATGGCGATGTCGGTACACGCGCATCTGGATACTCGAAGCCGGATCATCGGGGGCTGTACGATGCGATTCAAAATCGATCAGTGGTTCCGGACCTGGGGATTCGAGCCGCTGCGCGGACAGTCGGGCGATCTGGAACCAGCGCGGATCCCGTTCTTGCTCGGTGAGCAGGTTCGAATGATGTACCTGAAAAGTTTTACGCCTGAAATTCTCGCGGCGGCCGCTCCTTGGCGAGATGCCTGGGAGCAACGCCTCGTCCTGAGCGCACAAGAATCAGTGGTCGAGCTGGGTCGAGCCGCCTGAGGGTAGCTCGGAAAAGGTGAGCTCGTACCGACACGTCGCATCTCCGCGATGAACACACGACGTTTCGTCGACGTGCGCCAGCGGGAGATCCTGATACAACGGCACGGATGCGAGAAAGCCCGCCTTCAACTGACAAAGGCTTTGGTTGCCGAGATGTCGCACGCCCAAAGCTTCCGCTACGTATGGGTAAGAGATCACTTCGATCGTGCAGCCTTGATCATCCAACCGCTCGATCGTGTATTTCGTATTCTGCTCGAAGTGCCGGATCAGGCCATCGAAAAGCATCTCGTAGGTTTCACGCAGCGAACGAGCCGCCGAAAGCGACACTCCGATCAACGTGGCGCGGTTGCCGACGGGTGAATGAGCCCCCATACGAAAAAACTCGGAATAGCTCAAGAGATGCCGACGGCGCAGGAATTCAGCGACATCCGTCATAAACTGCATATTGATCGGTGCGGTGAAGTCGGACAGGATCGCCTCGTTCAAGTCAAAGCGCCGGAGCAGCTCGGCGCGAACCTTCCAGCCAAACCGCTCCTGAATGTAATCAAACGAGGTGATCGTCGTACGTCGCTTGCCAAAGGCCGCGACGGAATAAGCCTCAGGCAGTTCCTTGCGACCCCGTCCTTTGCGAATGGCGACGCCCCGGAAGTCGACCGCCCCCGTGAGGAGCTCTTCCGGGCGGACCTCAAAAAAATCCGCGACGCGCGAAATGCATCGATCTGAAACCGAGATCTCTCCTCGCGAAGCTCGCGCGTAGTCCCCGGCACTCATGCCGAGAAGGTCCAGCCATCGACCTGGCTTCGAGTCAAAGCCTGCGCTGACCTGAAGTCGCTCGAAAGTGTGGATGAGGGAGGGGTTTGAGGCCAACAAGCAGCCCTTATATTACTTCCGTCAAATGCGCGCAATCGCTTGTTTTTCAACGACTAACATTGAATCCGTTAAGCTTGTGCCTCACGGGCAGACAGCGAATCGTGGTCCCACGAGCCGCGGACGCTCATAAAGTCCCGGACATCGAGCACCCCTCCGAGACCTGCAACTGCTTGTTCAAAGCGAAACTTCGGATCCCGTAATTTCGCCTCTCCCTTTAAAGTAACCACGCCATCTTGTACGTCGACCTCGATTGATGCATGGGGCGGAAGAATGTCATCGGCTAGCGCCAGCGCAGCCTGGCGAATCCTCAAATCTGATTCATTCATGGATAGGATGAAGAGCAAAGCCGGTGCCAGTAAAGCCGAGGCGCAATGGGACACCAGAAACGGCTTCACCAGTGTTACATTGGGAGAGTGCTCAAGTGAGCCGGAGAAACTGAATGAAATTCCCTCCACTCGTTGCGAATCGTCCGAGACTGCTTCTCGCTCTGACTTGCCTGCTGGTTACCGGATGCTCATCCAGCCTCGCGCTGCGCTTCGGCTACCAGAACGCGGGCTCGCTCCTCACGCTCAGGTTGAAATCGTACGCGCCATTTAGCTGGTCTCAGCGGACGGAGATAGAAAACGAGGTCGCACGTTACTTTATCTTTCATCGAACTCACCTGCTTCCCAAATATATCGCCACGTTTCGGAAGGCAGCGGACCAGCTCACGAGTACTCTCTCCGAAAAGGATCTCAGCGCCCTCTTTGAGGAGGGGCGTCAGGTCGGCTTAGCCACTCTTGAACCGATGGTTCAGCCTATGGCCAAGCTACTTTCACAGCTCGATGCCTACCAAGCCGGTGAACTGATCGCGCGAATGGAAAAGAAAGCATCCGAAAGCGAAGCTCGCTGGGCAAACGGCTCTGAAGAGGAGCAGCGGCAGCGGCGATTCGAGCGGACTAAGAAGAACCTCGAAGTTCTCACCGGTAAACTGACCCCAGCTCAATCCGTACTGATGGAAAAGGAGCTTTCGCAGGCTCCGCTCATCTATACGGCCTGGATTGAACGTCGAAGACGGCATCAAAACCTCTTAGCGCAGGCATTGCCAACTCGAGACCCGCAAAAAATCGCGGACGCGATTCGGATCCGCTTCCAAGAGTCCGTTCGATCGCCCAGCCCGCAGTACGACGCGCAATTTGCTCGAACGATCGCCAAAACCCTACAAGCTCTCGATGAAACTCAGCGATCCGCTGCTCGTGAACGGCTGCGCGAGTGGGCAGACACTCTGCATAAGATCTCTGCAGGTTAAATTTCCTTACCCGCAGCGGGCTTGATCTGGTTCGCCGGCCGTGGCTATGATCGCGGCATGGCACACATTCCTACTCCTCCCGGTCTCCCAGGCATCGTCGGTCTCTTCGCTTTCAGACCCGACACAGCGAAAACCCTCTGCGAACTCGCCGAGAGCTTGCTCAGATCCCCCGGAACCTTGAGCTCAGGCGAACGCGAGCTGATCGCCGCCTACGTCTCTCGCAAGAACGACTGCAACTTCTGCAGTCAATCGCATGGCGCAGCCGCTCAACACTGGCTGAAGGATCAACCCGGCCTCGTCCTGCAGGTTTGGGAAAACTACATGACCGCGCCCATCTCCACGAAGATGAAGAGCCTTTTGACGATTGCCGGTCGCGTTCGAGAGAGCGGCAAACAGGTTCGCGCCGAAGATATCGCAAGCGCTAGGAAAGAGGGCGCCACAGACCGCGAGATCCACGACACCGTACTCATCGCCGCAGCGTTCTGTATGTACAATCGGTACGTGGATGGATTGGCGACGATCAGTCCTCCCGCCAACGCTCCCGAGTATTTAGAGATGGGGCGTGAACTCGCGGAAGAGGGCTACCTCAAAGCCGGGCAAGCCTCCTCTTCCCTCAACTAACGCGATCCGCTATAAACGCAAAAGCGTCTCGCCTTGAAAAGATGCGTCCCGTCCGCTGTAATGGCAACGGGAGCACATCTGAACCATGAAAATCGCCTCGAAAATTGCCACGAGAGTGGCCCTGTTCGGCAGTTCACTTCTTCTCGCTGCTTTGTCCAGCCATGCATTGGCCAGCCCCGTGCCGCCTAAAAGCGGAGAAGGACTCTTCTACTCTGCAGAATCGAACACGGCACTTCTAGCGGCGGAGAAGAGCTCCTTGGCTCTCGAGCTTCCCTGGATGACGGATGAGGGGTTCGAGAAAGACATGAAAGCCGCTACCGAACGCGCCAAGCGAACCATCGCTTCTGAGCCCGAGGCGAGCGAAAACATGATGAGCAAAGAGCTCAAAGACTTCCGCAAAGAATTCCTAGCCGTCCAGAACTCCGCGCAACTCGATGCGCTCCTGGAGAAGCTGGATCGGAATTACGACAGCTACCCAAACGACCTCAAATTCTTGGCCGCTCAACTCATCCCTCTGAAAACACTTCGCGGGATTGTCTGGAAAATGGTCCCTCTGTTCAGCAAAGCCAAGTTTACCCAAAGCGCCCTGGCGAGCATGGTTCAACAGCTGGCTAGCGCCCAGCGGGTCTTCTTCCCAACGCCTCAATGGCGTTCCGGATTCGAATACCTGACGGAGCCGATGGCCGCTACGGACCTCCGCTTCAACAACATGACCGAGCTTCAGCTTTACTTCGTCGGTCCCGTCTACCGATCGGTCGTAGAGAACACTCGCCGCCTCTACGCCTTCAATCTCTCGCAGAAGCCGATCATCTGGGACAACCAGTTCCTCTATGGGACGGCGAGCTTTCGCGACGATCTCGATCGGTACCGCACGCTGGGCGAAGCCGAGCGCCAAGTCACTCTGGCGGGAATGCAGAGCGCGCTTTACAGCATCGCGATGTTCCGCGCTTATGAGATCCCTAAATTCTTAGAACTCACTCAGGACATCGGCAAACTGATTGGCGTGGACGGCTTTTTGCTGAGCCCTGTGGACGGCGTCACCGCTCGCGACCGAACGGCCGTGATGAAGAAGCACACCAGCAACTTCACACTCAGCCCTTCAGGAACGAAATGGACCAACAGCGCGCTTCGCCATTTACGCCAAGCGGTTCAGCACTCCTCAATCGCCTGGAAAGAGCTCAAAGAGCGCCCCGCCTCGCGCGTCCAGATGATCGATGCCGCCGCGCTAGTTCCCTTTGATCGCCAAGCCGGTCTCACGATCGAGCAACTACTCGCCATGGTGAAGGGACGCGCACAGGTCCGGAGTGCCATCACCGGCGATACGATCGATGTGGATCTGCCGAAGTTCTTCCAGAATCCGCCAAAGAGCCTACTCACTCTCCTTCCCACCGATTTCGAAGGCGGAGAGGCCTATCACACCAAAGCGCTCGCCGGCGGAGGGAGCGCTAAATACCGCAACTACTACCGTGGACGCCCCACCGCATGGAATCTGAGCGCTTACCAGGCCTACTTCCCTGGCCTGAACAATCAAACCCGAGTGCAGACGGCGGCACGCATCCTCTCGCAAGCTTGGGGAGGCTTCCTCCCCGGAATACCGCTCGCGGCATTCGTTCAGTGAGGCGCCGTTTTTTTCGGTAAATAGCGACTCATCGAACGAACATAGAGCCGTAGGACGGAACGTCCACGAGCATCCTTCATTCGGTTGATCTTTTCGAGGGCTGAGCGGATGTTCCGCTCGGCCCTCTGCGCTTCCCTATCTAGCCATAGGGTGACCGTCGGGTCACTCGCAAGTCCTGACCAGCGATCTGGCAATGGCACTGGCAAGAATTCGCGAGGAAGGTTCAGAAGCCCTTTGGCTAAATCTTCTTCCAAGTCTCGAACCGTCGAGCACCAGCCAAAAATATCGACGATCTCAGGGCAATCCTTGACCCGCGTCGTAGCACCCGACCCAAGGAGCAAAAGGTTCACCGACGGCTCAAATGTCCGAAGATGTTGTTGCTTCAATTCTTGATCGCTCATTTGGATCTGCTCGATCACCCTTTTCCGATCAAAGAGCATCGCCTCAATGACGGCGAACGTCGCCGTTTTTCCTTCTCCATCCGGAGAAGCCCAATCAAGTACCGCAAGATATCCTCGCATCAGCCGATGAAGTCGATCCTGATCGTCGAAATCCCCCGACCGCATCGCACTCATCAGGCGGTTTACCGCGGTGACGGGATCTTCTGTAGATGCTCGATCTCCATCCAACAAGTCATCGACCCACTGAAGAGCGCAGAAACCCCAGCGTTGCACGCGACCTAAGCGCCAAGAGCTAAAGAGTGAAAACAAGAAAACACCCAGCGCGATGGTCAGGTAACGCCGATGGCGGCGACCAAAGAGTAGAAACTGCCGAAGGCACTCGATCTCTAGAAAGAGGCGTTCGCGCCAAGGAGGGATATTCAACGCCTACTTCCTAGATATTCTGAGATCGCTTGAGAAAAAACGCGAGAGACGCCGGGCACGAGAAAAAAATGATCAGCCCCCCACACGGGAATGATCCTGCTGCCGGGAAAATATCCATCAGCGAAGAGCGTCAGTCCATCGTTGGGTCCATGCTTCAACAATGCTTTGCAACGGAGACGGAGATAGGTGGAGAGATGGTTCAATAACGGAACAGCAACGATACTCGTGACCGGAAAGGGGAGATCCCTCCTCCATTCGACATCGGCCAAGAGACTCCCCTCACCCGCTAGAAGGGAAGAAGTGCTCCGAATGTCCGACCCATGAAGCCAACAGACGATGCGAAACCAGGTTCTCGTCCTCCAACTCGGTGAACGAATCATGCGATCGAGATAGAACGTTCCCCTGAACAAGCCAGCGACCGAAATCCATGCAGAAACTTTTGCGTCGATGTCCGGAAATCGCTGCAATGCCCACCGGAAATCCGTCGCCCCTTTGCTCAAGGAAATCACCAAGACTCCGCCGCCCGTTTGTCGCAACTCCTCAGCGATTTGAGCGGCGTTTTCATCGATATGCCCGAAAGGTTTCACCGCGAGTGTTCTTGCGGGTATTCCCAGTCGGCCACAGATTTCAATCAGCACCGCTCCATCCGAGTTGAATTCGGGATACTGCTCGTAGAGTGCCGCGGGAATGATCAGCACCTCGCGCACCGGAACTTGCGGTGGGTGTGCGGCTGGACTCTTCTCCGAGATCCATCGAAAAAAATAAGCGGCCGCTGCGTCGTGGCCCTGCGATTTGGCCATTTCGAGCAATGTTTCGCGATCGGCGATCTGCGGGGAGTGCTCCCAATCCACAGCCGCGTGAATCGCCTCTTCATCTCGAGCTACCGGCGGAAGAGTCTTCCGGCGTAGATATCTCAACAACCGTTTCCGCATCTCATTGCTCCCCCAGTGGACTTAGCTTAGCCATCCGGTCCACAGCCGGTCGAAGGGTCAAGAGCGGCCGAGCTCGCGGAATACCGTTCCCGCCGATCTCCAGCCGATAACGACCGTAGAGCTCGGCGATCAAGATTTTCATCTGAACGCGCGCCAGCGCTTGGCCAACGCAGGCCCGGGGACCGAGTCCAAATGGAAAGTAGGCCCCCGGAATCGAGCTTTCGTCGCCATCGATGAAACGAGATGGCCGAAATTCTGCGGCATTTCCCCAGATCGAAGCATGGCGATGAGTGATCCACGGCACGAGCTGAATCACCTCGCCTTTTTTCACCCGCTCGCCGCAGACCAGGACGTCTTCCGTGGCTTGGCGCGAAACGGTCGTCACCGCTGGATAAAGCCGCAATGCCTCGGAGATCGCGTGATCGATCGCTGTATCGCTGCGAAGCAGCCATGCCTTGTAGGTCGCACTGTCTGAGAGAACCGTCCGGGCCTCGAGTTCAACCACCGTGCGCTCCGCCGGCGATTGATTCAATAGAGAGAACAGCCAGAACAAGGTGAGCGCGGTCGTATCGTGCCCCGCGAGCAGCAGGGTCACGATTTGATCCCGAGCTTCGCGTTCGGTGGGACTATCTTGGATGAGCTTGTGCAGCATGCTGCTCCCACCGGCCCGGTCTTGCTTCTCTTGAGCAATCACCTCATCCGCCCAGCGATGAAGCATCCGCATCATCTGAAACAACCCCAGACTCCAAGGCGTCCACCTCACTCGCTGCGGAGGAATTCGAAGGAGGGAATTCAGAAAAACTGGAACCGCCGCCCTCGAAAAGCAGCGAGTCAGTTCTGCATTGCGCACTGGCGGCCGACGTCCACGAAACAGCGCGGTCGCCGTCATCGCGACGCCCCATTCAGAGAGAAACGTATGCAACCCGAAGGGCTCGCCTTTTGCTGGGATCTTCAAGGCGGCCTGGGTCACTTGCCTCAGCTGCGGAAACATTGCCTGAATATGTGAGAGATGAAAGCCCGACGCGATCCTTTTGCGCTGCTCGCGCCACTGCTCGCCATCCGTCGTCAATACGCTTTCACCGAGCAAGGGTCTTAGCCGCTGGTAGTTTTCTCCTTTTTCGAAGGAGGTAAAACGATCTGACAGAATCTCCGTCACCGCCGAAGGGTGAAAGGCCCAGATCACTCGTCTCGGCCACCCCGTACGAACCCAGTCCCCATGAGTGCGTTGAATCGATTCCAGCGCACGCAGGAAGTTTCTTTCTTCGCCCGGAGTACCTCTCAAGTAGTGATGAAGGAGCGAAGCTTTCGCCGGAGTCGGGTTCATAGGGCACAGACATTAGAACGATTTCGCATCGCAAAAACAACCTCTCAGAGGTCTCTTCGCCTAGACGAGCGCGATCTCAAAGTTCGGCCGGTCCGTCTCGCCATGATCCCAGCGGATCGGCGGATCATCCCGATGCCGAACCGTGTAAAGCGCCATCGGGATCTGCTGAAAAAGATACCCTCCGAGCGCACCGGCGAATCCATCACTGTCGAAATCACTAAAGGACAGCATATGCGATTGGCGTCGGCGAGGGTCCTCCCAGATACGATCCAGAAGTTGACGGAATGCACGGCGGCGAAGCTCTGGCGTTAGCGAAGAATCGATCTCTAAGTGGGTCAGATAGAGGGTGCGTAGCTCCTCACCCACCGCCGGCACGCGGATCAGAGGGTTCAACCAGCTTGCCCATCGCGGTCGGCGCTCCAGAACATTTCGCTTGCCCGACCCCGGCGACCAAGGAGCGGCGCAGCCTCGGATTTGCCCACCTTCCTCCTCCACGATGAAGAAATCGGCGACCGATAGCCCTTCCCAGTCTCGCAAGCGCCGGTCCAACTCCCCGTCGGCGTACCGATAACCAAACGCACGCTGTCGACTTTGCTGATCAAGAAATTCTCGAAGTGTCCCCAGATCCGAAGATACAGCCCGACGAATTTTTAGATCTGATGGAGTGCCACGCCCGGTCCAGGCGCGCGCGAAGAGATTGACCATGCGGTAAGGAGTTAGCTTCTCGTAGAGAAAGCCCGATCTCTTCGCATCGATCAGCGCTCGGCGTGCGGACATATTTTGGTCGATGACGGCGGTAAGAAAAGCGCCGGGCGCACCCTGGGTTTCGTCGCGCGGCAATGCCTTCAAAACCTCCGCATAACAACTCCGCCATGACCGTACGGCCGAGCGCTCAAAAGCGATTCTAAAATCGCCCAGGTAGCCGATGTTGACCTTCTTGCCCCGCAAATAAGCCGGACGAACCGCGATCGTGGCGACACCGCGCAAAGGTTGACCTGGCCCTCTCGCCTCGTGCACGAAGACGAGCGTTTTTTCTGACTGATACCTAAGGAATCGAAAAAAATCAGGCGAGCGACGGCTGCCTAACCGGATGGAACCCCCCTCAATTGCCGAGGACTCATAGAATGAAATGAGCGCGTCGTTGTCAGCCTTATCCGCGAGACGGATTCCGGGATGCGCGTCGAGGATTTCCTTTAAATCCAGATGGTCCTCGTTTCTAGGGACCTACGACTCTTGGCCTGTCCAGCGTCGGTGCGCGCGGCTTCTCGCAATGCCTCGATTTCGGAATGCACGATATCGGCGTCAGTCGCTTGAAACTGGCAAGTCATATCAAATCGAAAACTACTTCCTTGATTGGCCATGATCTCGACATCTTGCTCGATCACCCGCCGTGTATAGAAACGGAAGAACGGCTTCATCAGCTTGCCCACTGGTCCTAAACGATACAGAATCGCGGTGTAAACACGGCTCTTCAAGGTTGAGACGGGCGTACACTGGCTGATGATGACAAAAGAGTTACGCGCACCAAACCGGTAGTCCACGCGCGTCAGATTCGGCAAGATGAACCGATCCGTATGAATCATCGGTTCGTTACGGGGATTCAGGAGCTTGCCGGTGAATCCGATTCGATCCTGTGGCTGCTCATAGGTGACGAGAACGGAGCCGTCACTCGTCTCTACCGTAATCGGAACCTGCTTCCGGGACGCATCGCGAAACCACCCGGCGTGGACAAATACCGTATGCGGAACATCCATAAAGTTTTCGGCCAAGTGAGTGACTTCGTTATCGAAGTCCGTAGTCATGAAATACGAAGTCCAAGCCGGATCAGAGAAATGAGGAAACCGAAAAGGGGGATGGGGTTGATCAGGCTGGTTTTCACCCATCCAAATCCAGATACAGTCATCTTGTTCGACACAAACGTAGGGTTTAAGGCAAAGCCCGCGCTCCGTGCATCTTCCGGATGGCCCCTCGGATGGGACTTCGACGACCTGGCCTTCCCGATCGTAGACCCAGCCGTGATACGGACAACCGATCCTACCCTTTGGGAGAAGAGTGCCTTCCGACAAACGCGCATGTCGATGCAAGCAACGATCAGGCAACGCGACCGGCTTTCCCTGTTCATCCCGGTAGAGAACAATCGGAGAATCGTAGATGACGGTAGACCGAGGCCGATCTCTCCCTAGCTCTCGGGAAAGACAGCCAATGTACCAGTTCTGCCTAAGCTCCCCATCACGTTCTCGAAGCGTCGATCCGTTCATATCGGCATCCCATCTGACTTCCAGAGTACGAGTGATTCAATTTTACGCGAGCCTTCGAGCGCGGCCGCACCCTGAAGACGATAATAGAAATCGAGCGCGTCTAACCGCAAAATCGCACCTGCGGGCGCGAGCTGGCCGAGTTCGCGCGCGAGACGATAGTGATGGAACTCCATAAGCTCGGACTCCAGCC
>JBEIOW010000513.1:0-2133 GCA_040377385.1 Bacteriovoracaceae bacterium
AACAGTTGGGCTTTGAAGCCTGGGGCAGGGAATTGATTCAGATCTTGGGTGTTGCAGGAGTCGTTTCCGCCGATCGTAATGGTCACGTAGGCGAGCGAGTCGTAGGCGCCTCGATTGTATTCGGCGACGATCTTGTCGACCTGACCGAGGAGATTGCTGCTCACGCTACCGGGCACGGCGACGTTGAGGCGCTCGAGCTCGCCGCCGTATCCGTTGGCGCGAAGATGGGCGCGCAGAAAATGGTAGTGAGATTGGATCTTTTCTCCGCTTGCCCAGGAGAAGGTCTTCTTGTTCTCGTAAAGGATCTTCGCGGAAGGTCCGTCATCCGCTTGTTCAAGTGCGCTGAGACTCGAAGTGTTGAGCCCTGTGTCGGCGAGCGTCGCTGCCGTGAGAGAATCGCCTGCCGAAGCGAAAAGAATTTTCCTCGGCGAACCGAAAGCCTCCGCCCTTGCGGGAAGGAAAATGGCTCCCGCGGCGCTGATCAGGCTTAGGCACGCGGTCGTTCTCGTCGCTAGCAGGGTCGTCTTCCGAATCATCATCCTTGATCTCCGGGAAAGAGGCAGCTTTCCCTAGTTTCAGCGATCTCCAGTACAAAAGCAAAAACGGGACCGAGGAAATCTCGGCCCCGTTTCGTTTCCGCTGGGGAGAATCAGGATATTGACGGTCTGGACTATTCGCCGATGTCGACGACACCTCCGACCGAAGTGTTCGTCTCACAGCGGGCCTGGAAAAGGACGCGGGGTGAAGAGACTCCGCCGAGAGGTCTTAGCGCGCTCAGGGATCGAGCGGCTTCTTGGCATTCCGCCACGCTCCAGGCTCCCCAAGGGGCGACGAAACGGATCCGTTCGTTCACGCGCGCGCGCCGCGAACCGCAACGGTGGCCTGCAGCGAGCCCAAGCGATCACAACCGGCTCTCACCTGCACGCGTGAGCGCCAATTGTCCGTTTGAAAGTCCATGGTGTTGAGCATCGCAGAAGCATGGCGGCAACCGACGGAGCCGATGCCTTGGTTCTCGAGCGTAACGGAACGAGGAGAGTCCGAGCCTCCGCCTCCACTGCCTTCTCCACCGCCTCCTCGGCGCTGGAGCTCTTGCTGGGCGAGATCGCGAACGTTCCGGCAGAAATTTTCCTGCAGGCTGCCGCTGGGGCTTCGCTGGTAGCAGCTGTTGAACTCGACCTGGATCGAAGAGAGTTCTTGGGTCGAGAGATACGGAAAGTTGCGCCGGGCCTGCTCTAAGCCGGTATCCCAAGCGATACGTCTCGCGGAGTTGTAGAAGGTCTCGCGTTGGCTACCACTCGAGGCTTGATTGTAGAGCGAGTGGAATTCCTGCGCGAGGCGATCTAGGGAGCGGAAATCCTGCGTATTCGAGTAGCGGAACCACTCATTCAGCAGCGCCGTCGCCCGGTTCCAGGCGGTCAGTCTCAGCGAACGGTAAGCGGATTCGCTCAAGCTGCCGCTCGGGGCTCGATTGTAGAGCTGATCGAAGTACAGGGCGCCGTCGCGTGCCGACTCCCACGCCAGTCCGTAACAACTCAGATTGCGCTCACCTTTGGCTTGATACGCGTCCCAGGCCAGGCGGCGACCGGAGTTATAGATGGTTTCGATGTAACTTCCGGAGGGCGCGCGTGAGTATTTGTCGCCCAATTCGGTAGCAAAGCGCTCGAGCGTAGCGAGTGGGTAGTCTCCCAAACCATAGCCGGACCGCAGGACCTGGAGTGCGGAGTCTCCGGCCTCGCGGCGACGGAAGTCCGCGTCTCTTTCTTCAAAGGAGCCGCTCGGAGCTCGGCTGTAGCGCGCATTCCAGTCGAGCATGCGCAGTTCGAGATCCTGGAATTGTTGAATGGCGTATCCAGGATACGAGGATCCGCACTCCGGTGGGGGAGTGGGATATTCGCCCGCTTGAGCGACAAAAGCGGCGCCGGCTTTTTCAGAGAGGACGAGTTGCGGCTTTTTATCAGCGCCGTCCACGGAGGCGTGGGCGAGTGGGTTGAAATTAGAAATCGTGACGAGCGCGAAAACCGCGGCTAACGGGATCGTTTTGAGTATTGAGACCATCAGTGGACTCTCCATCGAGCAGGTTGCGGACAGTGGTACTGCGTAAGTGAGATGAGATCATCTTTATGCAAATGCAGG
>JBEIOW010000035.1:0-9964 GCA_040377385.1 Bacteriovoracaceae bacterium
CTTTTTTTAGGAGTTCTTTGGCACGCGCGAGATCGAGGTCGTATTTGATGCGAGCGTTCTCCGGACGACCCGCGATTCCGGGAGGCAGCGCGGTCGTTTGCTTGCGTCCACGACCGTTGGTGAAGAGCTCGATCCAACGGTCGCGATCCAGTGCGGAGGAAATGGCTTGGCGGAGGAATTTGTTCTCGCCGAGGAGCTTGTCCTTCATGTTGATGGCGATGTTGTAGTAGCCCACGCCCGGATCGATTTTCAGGCGGACGCCCTTCGTCGCGAGCTCTGGGCTCAGGGCGGGTGAGGTCGCCTTCGCGTCTTGGATCGCGCTCGAGAAATTGTCCTTCGGAATTCCAAGGATTTCGATCTCGCCTTTCATGAATTTCAGCCACGCGGGTTGGGATTCCTTGATGATTTCCCACTCGGCCCGATCGATGAAGGGCATCGTCTTGCCTGCGTCCGCAAGGAAGCCTAGGTCGCGTAAGGCGGGATCAGCGCGCGTCGGATAGGTCTCACCTCGGAACGCGGGGTTGCGTTCCAGGATGACACGGTTGCCGCGGCGGTATTCCTTCAGCACGAAGGGTCCTGTTCCCACGGGGTGGTCACTCAGGTTCCCGTCAGGGTCGGCATATTTCTCGACGGCCTCTTTAGGCACGGGAGAAGAGAAAGGCATAGCGAGCACGTAGAGGAGCTGTGGGTAGGGCTTGTTCAGATGAATGCGGAGCGTGTGTTCGTCGACGGCTTCGAAGCGCTTCACTTTTCCTTCGAAGATCCATGCGCCTCCCGAAGCGAGTTTTGGATTTGCGAGTCGTTCAAACGCGAAGATGAAATCCTGAGCTTGCAGCGCTCGACCCTTGCCACCGGTGGCCGTGAAGGCTGGATCATCTTGAAACTTGACGTCGCGGCGCAGGCGAATCGTCACGGTCTTCCGGTCCGCGCTGATGGTCGGTAGATCGGCTGCGAGCAGCGGAATGATCCGATACTGCTCAGCGAGATAGTCGTATTGGTAGAGCGTCTCGTAGACGAGCGGCAAGACCGTCCAGCTGATCTCGTCGTAGGCGTTGGCGGGATCCCAGGTTTTGACGTCGTCGGGGAGCATGCCCCGATAGGTGTTGGAGCGTGGATCGAATCGTTGTTTGGAAGAAGAGCAGGAGACCGTGCTCAGGGATGCGGAAAAGATAAACAAAACTGAGACAACGCGTAGAAGAGTGGTTTTCATCATTTTTTCTTTATTGCCGGTTGAAAGATGAGTGGAGTTTTAGCTGGGTAGGGATCATATTTTTCTCAGATATGAAAAATTTAATCCGGATGACGGTGATCGTTGGGCTCAGTGTGCTGCCCTTTTCCAGCACGGCGTCGGCCTCTCCATTTTTCTCCATGGGATTAGGGGTTATCTTCGATCAGATGGGGCGATCGGCAAATAAAAATACCGGAGAAAAGGGTCTTTTAGGCACCATCCATCCGGCGCTCACGGTCAATCTGGAGTGGGAAAGCCTTAAGCCGGGTATCGCCTACACCTTGTTGGGTAAGACGGGACCGGATGGAAGCTACAAGCGGCGTATGCTGGTCCTTTCGGTGCCCTACCTGTTCTCGTTGGGAGAGCGAACCTTTTTGAAAGTGGGCGCTTCGTATCTTTTGACCTTCTTCTCGGGTGCCAGCGGTGATGTGACGCTGAACAATGGTGAGGGGACGGCGGTATTTTCTAGACCGGGTCAATCTTCCGTCGCACGCAATCTGGCGGTGGACTTGGGAATCAGCATGCCGATCATCGATCAGACCATCGCGCTAGATCTGGATTTCCATTGTGTCGCTCCGGCGAGCTCTCGTCGGTCGCTTTCGACTCTCGTCCAATTGGCCTACCAGTTCTGAGGAGATGATCATGATTCGTTACCTACCTGTTCTGCTGGCGATTCTGCCTGTCTCGGCTTCGGCGTTCACGATTTCGGGCAGTGGGAATTCGGATTTGCGCGGCTGGGCGGCGGATCCCGTATCATTCAAGCTCAATCCTGCGGGCTGCTCGATCGACCAGGCGACGTTGGAGCAGGCGATTCGCGATGCGCTTTCGCTCTGGAACGGCGTTCCGACCAGTCGTCTTTCCGTGGAGTACGGCGGTACGACGACGGTGTCTTTGGCCCAAGCAAGCGCCGACTCGGTCTCGGATGAAGTCGTAGCTCAAGGTCCGTATATTTTCTGTTCCACGAATTTCACCGCCGACTCGGGAGGCGCTCCTGCCGACTCCGTGCCCGGCGTCGGGACGTTCTCGAGCCCCGCGGGCCAGATCGTTCATGGGTATCTCATCCTCAACTCGACTTCCGGGGGAGCGGCCAATATCGCGGAACTGAGCACAACGACCCTTTCCATCATCATGGCCCATGAGCTGGGGCATGTTTTAGGTTTGGGTCATACGAGTGATACGACGGCGCTCATGTACTACGATGCTTCGGCGCGGACGAAGCTTTCGCTTTCGCAAGACGACATGGATGGCATTTCCTATCTTTATCCCCGCAGCGAGCCCTCCGGCGCCTTCGGATGTGGCACTTTGGCGGCGGTAGGGGCCGCCGGAAAGCAGTGGTCCGATCGGAACTCGGGTCCTCGTAATCCCCCTTCGACGGGGAGTGGGGGCGCGGCCGCGGTGAGTTTCTTTGTGATGTTGGCGATTCTTTTTCTGGCGACTTCGATCTTGAAGCGTTCTGCAAAACGCACACTGCCCAACCGACTTTCGCCGATTGGGCAGTGAGTGAGACAGATCGGTCGATTCCGCTTACTTCGTACAGAATCCGGGCAAGTTGCCCATCTGCTTTTTGAAGCTCGCGTGGCCGCCGCTACCGGCTTTGTTGTTCAGCACTGACCAGTAGTAGGCCTTCGTGTAGAGCGTGCCTTCTCCGGTCACGATCGTTTTGATCCGCGTCAGCTGGCGCGCCATGATGTACACGCCGCACTGAAGATTGATTCGCGGATCGAAGATCGTCTTGGACCGATCAGTGTCCTCGAGGTGCTGGTCTCTCTTCCAGTCGAACTCGCACTGCTTGTGCCCGTATGTGTCTCCGTAGGAGAGCTGGAGGAGTCCCTCGCTCCAAACCGGTTGTTTGGTCACGCTATCGATGCCGGGGATGCCGACTTCGCGGAAACGCGTGTACGGATTCATGCTCGATTCCGGAACGGCGATCGCCTGGAAGAGATACGCCCAGAACGTCCGCTGTTGTTCCACGCTGAGCGCGAAGAAGTTCGGGCAGAGGTCCTTAACGGCCGGCGGAGGGTTGCTTCCCAGCATGGAGCTCGGGATCGCGTCCTTGATGTACTCGTCGTAAGCCGCTGGCCATTTGCTCGGATACGATTTCGCGTACGGAGTCAGATAGCGCACGACTGGCGTCGGAGTAGGCGTTGGAGTTGGGGTAGGCGTCGGTGTCGGCGTTGGCGTTGGCGTCGGCTTTGGCAAACACTTGAAACGGTTGCCCGTCACAGTAGCGCCGTTGGAGTGCTTGATCGTACAGGCGCCTGCCGTCTTTTGAAGCTGTTCGGCTTTGCACCACCACGTCGGGGTGAGGTCCACCGTGCAGCACCGAGTGTCGGCGAGGCCGGTGTATTGGCAGGCCGAAGGAAGTTTCGTCGGGCTGGGTGTCGGCGTTGGGGTCGGTTTTGGAGTCGGGGTAGGAGTGGGTGTAGGCGTCGGCGTAGGGACCGGTTTCGGCAGACACGTATAGCGGTCGGCTTTTACCGACGAGCCACTCTGGAATTTAATCGAACAACCGCCGGACTCTTTCTTCAGCTGTGCTGAGGCGCACCACCACGTCGGAGTGAGATCCGTCGTGCAGCAGCGCGTGTTGGCTTGACCGGTCTCCTTGCAGGCCGATGGCGTGGCCGCATGGGCCGAGCTCGAGACCTGTAGAGAGAGGACAAGGGCGAGGGAGGTGGACAGGCTCCCGACGCCGGAGGAAAGGAGAACAAACCTTTTCTTCGCACACTCTAGACTCATTGAGTCATAGTATTAATTTAGGTTCACAATGTAAAACTAAATTAATCAACTACTTAAATCTGTTTAATTTCAGATAGTTAAAATGGCACACAAACGCCGTTTGGCATAAGGATTGCCGTTCAGCCGATCGAACGTGGGGCCTAGGGAAAGATCACCCGGATCAGGTGTTCAGTGATTGTTTGGCGCGGGCGATGGCTTCCGGGAGGCCCGCGATCTTCGTTCCGCCGGCTTGCGCGAGGTCAGGCTTGCCGCCACCTTTGCCCTCGATCAGCGGCGAGAGCTGCTGAAGAACGGCGTTGGCTTGAATCGACTTTGGCGCCTGCGGGCCGACCAGGACGAGAAGATTGGCTTTGCCTGCAGCTGAATCTGCAAGGCCCAGGACGAGAACCGCGTCCGGCGCTTTGGATTTCAAAGCGTCAGCGAGTTCTCGTAGCTTCTTCATGCCTTGATCACTCGGCGAAGCGACGGCGGCGATCAAGCGGCCTCCGGCCTTGAGGGGAGTGGCGGCCGCGATGAGTTGATCGGCTTCCGCACCCGAGGCTTTGGCTTCGAACGATTCAATCGTCTTCCGGAGCGCGCGCTCGTTTTCGAGCAGGCGATCTACTTTCAGTGAAACCTCTTCGACGTTCGCGGCTTTGAGTTTGTCGCGGATTTTTCCAAGCTCTTGCTCACGCGTGCGCAAGAATTCAAAAGCTCCCTCCGAGGTGTGCGCGATGATCCGACGTACGCCGGCCGCGATGCCGCCTTCGGAGGCAATCTTGAAGAGATGAATATCGCTCGAACGATCCACGTGAGTGCCGCCGCAGAGCTCGACGGAGTAATCCCCTACTTGGACGACGCGCACGAGGTCGCCGTACTTCTCGCCGAAGAACGCGATCGCGCCGGCGGCGAGGGCCTGTTCCTTGCCCATTTCCTGTTTTTTCACCCCATCGCCGGACCAGATCTTTTGATTGATCAGGTCCTCAACGTGCCGAATTTCACCGGGTGTCATGGCTTGGAAGTGCGAGAAGTCAAAACGCAGAAGTTCCGGCGTCACGGTCGAGCCGGCTTGCTTCACGTGCTTGCCGAGCACTTCGCGCAACGCCCAGTGCAGGAGGTGGGTCGCGGTGTGGTTACGCGCGGTGAGTCCGCGGATCTTGGAGTCCGTCTCTTGCCGGTAGGTTTTACCCGCGCGGATCGTACCGCGAATCGGACGCACGTGCGCGACGATGAGTTCGGGTACGGGTCTTTGTACGTCGATGACTTCGCCTTCGAAGTCGTCGCCCGCGCCGCCGCGAATGCGGCCGCGGTCGCCCACTTGTCCGCCGCTCTCACCGTAAAAACAGGTCTCGTCGAAGATCAGCTCGATCGTCTTCTGGTCTGCGCTGTCAGCGGTGGCCGCAAGCGCGGGCGCCGCGAAGAAGTCGACCTTTGCCATTCCCTTCTCGCCAGGGACAAGGATCGCGAGGCATTTGCCGTCGGACTGCGTGCTTTCGTAACCGTTGAACTTCGGAAGTGAGTTCTTGGCCTTGAGTTCTTGCGCGAGCTGCAAGTAGACGCCGTCGGTCGCCGAGTCGCCCGAACCTTTCCAGTGCTTCCGCGATTCGGCGCGCTGGCGTTCCATCGCTTTTTCAAAACCCGTCTCGTCCAACCCGAATTTCTTCTCGTCCAGGATCGTGCGGGTGAGGTCGAGCGGGAAGCCGAAGGTGTCGTAAAGCTTGAAGGCGACTTCGCCCGAGAGCTTCGCGCCGGGGGTGAGTTTTTCCGTCTCGTCGTCGAGCAGAGAGAGGCCCTTCTCGAGAGTCTTCAGGAACTGCTCTTCTTCCGCGAGCACGGCGCGCTCGATGAACGCGCGCTTCTCGACGAGCTCCGGATACGCGTCCTTCATCAGGTCGATCACAAAACCGGTGGTCTTGTGCAGGAAAGGTCCGGTGAAGCCGAGTTTCTTTCCGTGGCGAATCGCTCGCCGCATAATCCGGCGGAGAACGTAGCCTCGGCCTTCGTTGGACGGCATGACGCCGTCGCCGATCAAGAAAGTAGTAGCGCGCGAGTGGTCGGCGACGACGCGATAGGAGGGCGCGGAGGTGCTTCCAGTCGCATTGCCGAGCAGTCCGCTCACTCGTTCGATGAGATCCCGGAAAAGATCGGTGTCGTAGTTGGAGTCTGCGTTCTGGAGGATGGAAGCGATTCGCTCGAGGCCGGCACCGGTGTCGACCGAAGGTTTCGGGAGCGGCGTGAGCGTCCCGTCGGAGCTCCGATCGTACTGCATGAAGACCAGGTTCCAGAACTCCATGTACCGATCGCAGTCACAGCCCATCGCGCAGGTCGGCTTGCCGCAGGAGTATTTCTCGCCGCGATCAAAGAAGATCTCACTGCACGGACCGCAGGGTCCAGTGTCGCCCATGGACCAGAAGTTGTCTTTGGCGCCAAACCGATAGATGCGGTCCTTGGGAACGCCTTCCTGTTTTTCCCAGATCTCAAACGCTTCGTCGTCGGTCTCGAAAACGGTGACGTAGAGACGGTCCTTGGGCAGGCCGATCTCTTTGGTCACAAATTCCCAGGCGTACTTGATCGCGTCCTTCTTGAAGTAGTCGCCGAAGGAGAAATTCCCGAGCATCTCGAAGAACGTATGGTGGCGCGCCGTAAAGCCGACGTTCTCGAGGTCGTTATGCTTGCCGCCGGCCCTGACACATTTTTGACTGGTGGTCGCGCGCGTATAGGGGCGCGGATCTTTTCCGAGAAAAACGTCCTTGAACTGGTTCATCCCGGCGTTCGTGAAGAGGAGCGTCGGGTCGTTATGAGGAACGAGCGACGAGCTCTCGACGATGGTGTGGCCGTTTTTTTCGAAGAATTTCAAGAATTTGGAACGAATCTCGGACGCGCGCATCTCTCATTTGTACCTTGGTGAGGGGCGACGGAGCAAGGGGGGAGGAGGGACTAAAAGAAGACATTTCGGGCAGTTAGCGGTTCGAGCGGGTCAGGATTTGTGTGAGGACGCCGAAAAGCCCTAAGTGAGGAACTGGGGATGAAGCTCGTGCAAGCTATGGCTGCGCTCTTAGTGCTTTCTTGGATGACGTCGCTCGCATGGGCCGAGGATCTTTCTGATCTCGAACTTGATGCAAAAATCCCTCTGACGGGGAGGATGGTCCCTTTGGCGGATGACGGCCCCGCTGAGTCTGAATCTGAGCCGACTGACGAAACGGCTCTCGTTGACCTTCCTCCAGCTGCGCAACCAGAGACTGAAGATTTTCCGGCTGATTTCGCAGAAGACACGCGCGCTTCTATCGCGCCCAAGATCTCTGACGAGGAATACGTTCTAAACACGGTTCGATCACTTCAGCCACAAACACCATCGGTTGGACAGAACGTAGGATGCCGCCAATGTGAATGGATGGCGTTTGATCGGGGCACAGTCGACCGTGAAGAAGAGGCGATCGGCATCGATGCCATGAAGCAGCGTTCTGAGGAGGCTGGCCGATGAAACGCTTCACGGTGGCAATTGGTATTTTCCTCTTCTGCCTCTCCGCATTCGCGCAGGATCCGCTTCCGACCAGCGCGCGCGGAATTGAGAAAGTGACGTCTCCGAATAAGGATGTTGTTTGTAAGGACACCCAACTGGCGGGAGACCCGGCCGACTATGGCCCCAAGGATCCGAAGGACATCTTGGGCTGCGAAGTTGACTCGCGCCACGAAAGGATCATGCGACAGGGCGTTGCCTGCGCGGAGGAACAGCTTAGGAAGTCCATGTTCGACGTGACGATTCCGGAGAAGATGACGCCCGCGGCGTGGAATTGCCTCAAGCGGGTCTACATGGCGGATCCGCGCGCGGGTCGAGCGGCTTACGGCCGCGCGCTGAATAGCTTTTACGAGAGGCTGAACGCGAAACTCAACGAGCTCAAACTCAAGATTGCCACCTCCAGAAACCCGGACACTGCTTTGAGCACCACGGACAAAAAGTTCATCGCTCAGATCCAAAAAATTCGCGACCGGAATGACCAAAGTTCTGGAAAGGCGCGTCGCTCGCTTCTGGATGAACTGAAAGGAAAGGCCAGAACCGACCGCGAGAAGATGGCGCAGCTTTTTCATCACCCAGATACGAAGAAGAAACTGAAAGAAAAGCTGGGGATCGAAATCACGCCTTCCGGTCTCGACTTTAGCAAATTTAATTTCCGTAAGGTCAGCGTGGCCGGCTCCCCTGAGGTTGATTTCATTCGCAAGATTTACGGCGAGAAGGTCGTCGCGGGAATCAAGGAAGTGAATCTGGGCAAGCGTCGTTCCCCCCACGCCGTGAAGCTGGGAACAAGCGTCTTGGTGCCGAATAAGATCACAGGTAAGCCAGAAATCATCTCGGTCAGGCAGTACGACCAGCTCGTGAAAGGAAATTTGAACATTCTCAATCGCAAGCTGGTTGCCATGAAGGCCGCAGCGAAGGCCTACGGGGAAGATGGCAAAGGTGTAGTCGAGCTCTTGAAGTTTTTTTCGGGTTTTGATCGCTCAGATTCAAATTTGAACACAGCCGCACTCAATGCAGGCCGCGGACTAGTCGGCAAGGGTGCGGTTGAGAGCGGAACGGAGCGCCGCCTTCGTCTGGCGCGCGAAGACGTTGAAAAGACGGTTTATAAGCTGCGCTACCATCTAGGAGCGGACAACGATGCTATGCGGTCCGTGTACAACCGCGTGTCTGACGTAGAGAAGATGGCGGGTGATCAGGCTGCAACTCTCGCTAACTTCTTTGAGAAGTGTGAGAAGGCGGCCGAAGCGACGCGAAATCTCGCTGGCGCCGCATTTGTGATTGTGGGCACCGGTGGATTGGCGGCTTCAGTGATTGGTCCAGGAGCGGTCGTTGCATTCGGCGCCGCAGCCACGAAGACCGTGATGCTCGGTGTGACCGGCGTCGCTCTCAGTCAGGGAATTCAAGCGGTCGCCTCACCCATCGAGTGGGCGATCAAAAATCCTCAGCTCATGGGCTCCGCCGAGTCGCGCTGCAAACTGATGAGCGCTATGGTGGATGGACAGTTGAGTGAGCTTGCGGACGTGAAGCAGAACTTCGCGCTCGGAGTCGCTGGCGGAGGAGCGGCTAAGGCTATTGGCACGATTGCAAAAACAGGTGGAGCGGCTATGGCCGGGAGGGCTGTGGCCGCGACGGGTCGAGTCGCAACTCCCGCTCAGCTTGCGGCGGGAGCCGCACAAGGACAGGTTAACGCGGGTAAAATGGTGGTGGCCGCAGGCGGTGCGCTCGGCGCGCATTCACTCGTCGGTGCAACTCAGGACGGCTCGGAAGCCCGACGCCTCATGGCGGCGCGGGATGCAGAAAAAGATCCGGTCAAACGGGCCGAGCTTCAGCTTCAGATTGATCAGCTGGCGAATTCGGCCGGCCATAAGGGTGCGGGTGGAATTCTCGCCGTCGGCATGTCAGCGGTAGCGGCCAAACAGATGCTCGGTAAACCAAGTACTTCAACTCCTACCGGCGAAAAGACTGAGATTCCGCCTGGATCCTCAGCGCAAAAGACACCTTCGGGCGGTGGCCAGGTCGATGACGCGATTGAGGCAGAGTCTGGAGCCGTTGTCCCGAAGCGTGAATCTTCGGCGGCAAAGGTGGAAGCGAAGCCTGAACCGAAAGCAGAACCGAAAGTAGAAGCGAAAGTAGAAGCGAAAGTAGAGACGAAGCCGACGGGTACGGGAGTGGCCGCTAAACCTCCGGTGACTTCGACCCGGGAAGCGGAGACTTCGCTCAATGATCGCTTCCGTGAAGTGAAAGCATTCCGAGAAGCTCAACGTGGCGGCAGCGGCACGGCGACGCCGGATGAGTTAGCGGCCCAGTCCGAGCAAGCAAAAGCGTTGGCATCGGAGTACCGAGATCTGGCCAAAAATGCGCACAACAACAGCGTACGGAGAAGACTGGAAGGCCAGGCGGCGGATGCGGAGAAAGCTGCGCAGGCACTCGACGCTCAGGCGAAGCGTCAACCTGCGGCGCCGAAGGTGGAAGCGAAGGTAGAACCTAAGCCAGAACCGAAAGTAGAA
>JBEIOW010000334.1:0-3405 GCA_040377385.1 Bacteriovoracaceae bacterium
CAAAAACAGATCCGTTCCTGGGCTGAGTCATACGATCGCGGATCACCCGAAGCGGTCAGCGGAGCCTCCAGTATCGCCTCGGTTTTTAAGCTGCCGGGTGATGCGAGCACGAGACAGTATTTTCGTATTTTCTGGAAAGATGGAAAGACTTCGATCCTGATGCGCATGGAATCCTTCGCATCAGAAGGTAACGGACTTTCGTTTATCGCGATTCAGCAGCACCTCGCGCGGGCCGGCGTCGATGTTCCTGAAATCCTCGACATCGACCCGGAGCGCGGGACGCTGCTGCTTGAAGATCTTGGTGATGTCACGCTGCTTCGCCGCCTGCAGGACGTTTCCAGTGCGGAAACCGAACGGCACTTGTATGAGCAAGTGATCGACGAGCTGGTCGCGATGCATGCAAATGCTTCACCCGCGAAGTCCGCAAATGGGTTGCCCGCGTTCAAGCTCGCCTTCGATCACGAGAAGCTCATGTGGGAAGTCAATTTCACTTTTGAACACTTTTACGACACTTACCTGAAGCGCACGATTCTCACCGAGGACCGTTCCCATATGCTCGGTGCATTCAGTGAAATCTGCACGATGTTGGCCGCAGAGCCACGCGTCTTCACGCACCGAGATTTTCATAGTCGCAACGTGATGGTAACGGCGGGTGAGAGTGGCGAGCGCTTAGTGATGATCGACTTTCAAGACGCGCGCATGGGCCCAGCGCAATACGACCTCGCCTCACTTTTAAAGGACAGTTACTACCAGCTGGAAGAGAGTCAGATAGAGCGTTTGCTCGATTACTATGTCGTCTCTTGGGAGGCAAAAACCGGCGAGCGAGTGGATCGAGGGCAATTTCGCAAGGTTTTCGATATGATGTCGGTACAGCGAAATTTCAAAGCCATCGGGAGCTTTGCTTCATTCGAAAACCGACGCGGGAATGCCACGTATCTGAAGTACATCGGTAACACCTTTGAGAACATTCGCCGTACCTTGCTTCGATATCCAAATTACTCTCGACTCAGAGAGCTACTCTTTCACTACTATTATTTTTGAGGACGCATGATTGACCAAGCGATGATCATGGCGGCCGGGATGGGCTCGAGGTTGAAGCCCTTTACCGATATCTTACCCAAGCCGTTGCTCCCGCTTTTCAATCGTCCATTGATCGGCTGGGTGTTGGAGCAGGCGGCATCGTCGGGCGTGACCAAGGTCGTGATCAATCACCATTACCGCTCTAAGGACATCCTCACTGCAGTCCCGGCAATGTTGCCGCGTTCGATGCAGGCGGTGATGAGCGATGAAAGCGGTGAGCTACTGGGTAGCGCCGGTGGAATCGCGCGCGCGCTGAACCATTTTTCAGGCGCCCCGTTTTTTTTGATGAATTCGGATGTCATCGTCGAGGCGGACTTGAGCGCCCTGGCGATGCATCATCAGCGGCTGCGTCGCTCTCTGGGGGTACGCCTTACGCTAGGATTGCGTCGGAGAAGTCCGCCCGGAGCGGATTATAGACGGATCAACGTTGACGAAGGGTCTTCGACGATTTCGGGCTTTGCAGGACTGGAGCGAGAGGTTCCATTTTACGCAGGGGTGGCCGTGCTCGAAGGAGACGCCGTCCAGGGCATCAGCGGCGATCGCCCGTCAGAATTTGTCCCCGAGATCCTGGAGCCAGCGATTCGCGATGGGAAGGCCGGCTTTTTTTGGCTCGATGATGCAGCGATTTGGGAAGACGTGGGCTCGCCTGAGCTTTGGTGGCACGCGCACGCTCGCGTGATCCAGTCTTGGGAGACCCTTCCCAGTTACTGGCGAGATCGATTGAACGCGGAGCTGCTGAACCATCACGGAGTGGTTCTTCCTAAGGGGTCTCCCGTCACCGGAATTCACACTCGTGCACCCGCCTTTTGGGACGGCTCAGGCACCGCGCCGGATCGCCTGGGTCCGGGTGAGTTTATTTACGGCGAGCGGCCGCCTTCGCCTTCTTCTTCCTCACCGCGGAAGCGGATCGTTTTTCGAGGAACCGAGAAATCATTCGACTGACGTGTGGCCAGTTTCGGCCCGGAGTGATCCATCCGGCCGGGGCGTGATCGTCGGCGCCCGTCCATTTGCCTCCTAGGCTGTCGCCCATCAATGAGAGCATCCCGAGATAGCCGAAGGCCTGGGCTTCGACGAGCTGCGGATCCCATCCGGCCTCTTCGATGCTGTGGACTTCAATTCCCGGTAGGCGAGCACGAAGCCCTTCGAGGAGCGCGACGTTCTTCGTGCCTCCGCCGCAGAGGAGCACGGTGTGGAGCGGGAGCTTTTTTTCCAGGATATTTTCGGCGTAGCAGCGAGCGATGGATTCGATGGTGATCCAAGCAGCCGTCGCTACGAGATCGGCTCCACGACTTTTGGTGGCGGCCATTAATTTTTCGAAGGGGAAGTCATCGCGCCCGGTGGTTTTAGGTAGGGCCTTCCGGAAGTAGGGATCCTTCAGTACTCGCAGGATGGCGTTGGAGTCTGGTTCTCCTTTCATCGCGAGTGCTCCACCGGCGTCGAAGGAATGTTTACCTTTGGTAGCGAGGGAGGTTGCCGCGTCGATCCAAGCGTTGCCCGGTCCAGTATCTGCCGCGACGATTGATCCGCCTTTGCCAAAGTAGGTGAAGTTGCTGATCCCGCCGAGGTTGTGAATCGCGACTCCCGTCGCTTCGCCAAAGAAGGAATGCGCGAGCAGCCGATGGAATCTCGGCACCATCGGCGCGCCTTGCCCGCCTCCCGCGATATCGCCTTCGCGAAAGTGAGAGACGCAGGTCAATCCAGTTTTCTTGACCACCCAGGCGGGGTTGCCTAGTTGAAGCGTGACCCCTTCGGAAGGGTGATGCGCGATCGTTTGTCCGTGATTAGCAATGACGTCCACCGGCCGTCGCTGGCAGACCAGGCGAATCGCCTCGGCGTACCAGAGGCTTAGGTCGCGATCGAGGACAAGGAGCTCCTTGAGCGTCATTTGGGTGTCGGGCTGTTGGATCGCGTGAACGCGCTGCCGCAGCTTTTTTGGGAATTCGACCTGAAAGCTCCAACTGGGCTCCCAGGAGTCCGGTGAGAACTCAACGCACGCGGCGTCCAAGCCGTCACAGGAGGTTCCGGTCATCACGCCAAGAATATGTAGTCGGGTCATGTCCTCATGCTACGGAACGACGCGTGAATTTGACAAGCATTTGAATTACATGAGATTTTATTCTTTATGCGGTTATTGGCGATCCCGCCACGTTTGGGGGGTTGGGTGGCGGTTTCGCTGCTCATCTTTCCCTGGGTGGCGCTTCAAACTTTTTGGGCTTCGCAGTCGCCCTGGTGGCGAGTTCCTTGGGCGACGATTGCCTGGGTAACGGCCGGTGCAGCGGTGGTGTTCATTCCGGTTCTTTGGGGTCTCTTGAGGCTGAAGCGTTG
>JBEIOW010000516.1:0-2117 GCA_040377385.1 Bacteriovoracaceae bacterium
CACGGGATGATTCATCCCTACAACTTGCAGCTCCTGACCTACGGCTACTTCCATCGTCAGGAAGACGGTACTGTGCCGAGGCTTACTTTTCACATCGTCTCGACCAAAAATCGCGAGGCCGAGGATCTAGAGATCAAGCTCGATGTCGAAGCCTATGAGAAGTGGCTCGACCTCCGCCTGGACGAACTCGTCGAGGAAGTTCGCATCGCGGAAAAGCGTGCGGCTCGCCGCCGAAAACTCTCGGAGAACCTTGTTTTTCCCTTCAGTCAGCCGCGCTCGGGTCAGAAAGAGCTGATTCGATCGATTGAGGAGGGGATGGTCGCCAAGACCCGCATGTTGATCCAGGCTCCGACCGGTCTTGGGAAAACCGTGGGCACGCTCTACCCGAGTTTGAAAGAGGCCCTCGCGAGAGGCCAAAAAGTCATCTACGTCACTCCGAAGAACAGCCAGCATTCCGTGGCAGAAGACGCGCTCGACCGGATTGAAGAGGCGGGTGCCTCGGTCAAGTCACTCACGATCACGGCGAAATCGAAGATCTGTTTCAAGAACGAGCCTCTCTGTAATCCCGAGTACTGCGAATACGCGCGGAACTATTACGGCAAGGTCCATGAGGAAGGGCTGGTGGCCAAGCTCGCCAAGAAGCG
Organism: Bacteriovoracaceae bacterium; assembly: GCA_040377385.1. Lineage (GTDB taxonomy): Bacteria > Bdellovibrionota > UBA1018 > UBA1018 > UBA1018 > JBEIOW01. Next base: position 645 of record JBEIOW010000516.1, read on the forward strand.
GAAGCTCCGGACTAAAACCTTCCAGGAGATGGGCGAGAAGTATGAAGTGTGCCCTTTTGAGCTGCAGCTCGACGCCGCCGCCGAAGCAGACACCGTGATTTGTGACTATAATTACGTTTTTGCACCGAGATCCGCGCTCGGCCGACTGGCGGCGCCGGGGATCGATCAAGACGGAAAGCCCAACCTCGTGATCGATGAGGCCCATAACCTTCCGGCACGGGCGATGGATTACTACTCCCCTTCCCTCTCCACCTGGGTGCTGGAGCGGATGCGCGAAGATGTCGCATTGATCCCGAAGCGATTCCAAGCGGACGTGGAGATGCTTCTCGACGAGTGTGTTCAGACCGTCATCGCCTGTCGTCCGGAAGGCGAATCGAAACCCTCGAAAATCAAGGCTCCGGCCGGATCGTTCCGCACGCAGGACGAAAGCTTGCGGTCGTTTCTTTCTCGGTATCTAGAAGGTCAGGACGAGTTCCAGCCGGGTGACGTCGTGCTTCGCCTTACGCGTTACTGGTCGGAATTTACGGAGACGCTTCAGTACGTTCAAGAGGGAGATCGAAAAGAATTCTTCACCACCTTTCACCCTATGCCCTCGGGTGGGATGGTGAAGATCACTTGCTGTGACGCATCGGAGATGCTTGAGGCCTGCTATGACGAGTACGACCAGGTGGTTGCCTTTTCGGCCACTCTGAAGCCGTTCGAATACTACGCGCGCCTTTCTGGACTGAAGCCGGAATCGATCAAGACCGAAGAGTTCCAGTCCCCTTTTCCGCCCGAGAACCGGAAGGTCCTCATCATTCCGCAGATCTCGACCAAGTACTCCGATCGCGAGCGCAACTACGGAAAAATTGCTGACGCCATTCGCCGAATCTCCGATGTCCGCAAGGGAAACTACTTCGCCTTCTTTCCGAGTTTCGACTTCATGGAGCGGGTCTTCCAGTGTTTCGATCCACCGGAGAACTCGGTGCTGATCCGACAGGAACGTGAGATGCGACTGCCCCAGGTCGAGGCAGTGATTGAGCAGCTTCGTTCGGGAGGAGCGCCGACGCTCGTTTTTGCGGTTCAGGGCGGAGTCTTCTCGGAAGGCGTGGATTACCCTGGGGATATGGTGATCGGTGCCTTTGTCGTCGGCCCCCCGCTGCCCAGCTTTGATCTCGAGCGTGAGCAGATGCGTGACTACTATCAGAAGGAATACGGCGCTGGATTCGATTACGCCTATGCGTTCCCAGCGATGTCGAAGGCGATCCAAGCCGCGGGACGAGTGATTCGCTCTGAGACGGATCGTGGTTTGATCGTCATGCTGGATCAGCGATTTCTACAACCGAGTTACTCACGCTCGATGCCGGCAGGTTGGTTTGCGCAGCATCCGAACGAATTGGTTTCGGATCGAATCATCGCCGAAGTGACGGCATTCTGGTCTTCGCCAAGCTGATCGACGGCTTTAGGGATCGATCTTCCATTTGGCGAGAGCGC
>JBEIOW010000165.1:0-5268 GCA_040377385.1 Bacteriovoracaceae bacterium
ATGACTCCAAGGCGGAACCTGTCTCAGGCGTTCACAAGGTCTGCACGTCCAATACTCCGCTTGCCAACGGCGCCAAGGGCCGCATTATCGCCAACGGAAAACTCAGCGAGAAAGAAATCACCTTCAATCTCTCCAACTATTTCCAGCAAGAGAAGGCCGCAAAGGCGGCGCTCGAAGGAAAACTCAAGCCGCGAAATCTTTGCGACATCAAAGATCAATGCCGCACCGACGAACCCACCCGGCCAGACAATCCGGATAGCGGGGACGGCGGCAGCGGTAGCGCCGACGGTGGCTCTGGCCCGGGAGCAGGCTCGGGTTCTGGATCCACGAACGGCTCAGGCGTCACTCCTCCGACCGACCCTCTCCCCGACTCCGGTTCAAGCTCACCGGGCTCGTCGAACAACTCAACGAGCCCTCACCAAAAGATCCTCGAAACCGCCTCCGGAAACGCCCTCGTCGATGCCGCCAATGGTTTTCTCGTTCGAAATGCCAACTCCGCGCGCAATGACCACTCGGCCATCGAAGAGCAATACCGCAATGTTTCTGTTCCCGAACTGAAGAACCGATTCAAACGGGCCGAGCAAAAACTCAATCAAGACATCACGGCGCTCGAGAACATCAAGACCGGCCTGGATCCGAGCGAAGCCGCTCGTTTCCGAAACGCGATGATGAACGCACGCGACAAAGCCGCCGTTGCGGGCGAGATCCTGGCCGAGCCCGGCGCCGAACGTCAACTCGCGCAGACCCCCTTCTCCCAACTCCTCGACCCCAAAGGATCGCTCGGTTCGACCGGTCTACCGACACTCATGGACCTCTTCGGCTCTGAGGATGGGCTCTCGCCGGTCTCTAACGAAGCACTCGTGAATCGCCTCGCGCTGATGAAGGGGCTACCCGATGCGATTCGCAAGAAGCTGAGGCTTAACCTGCTGGAAAACGCCGACCTCACCCTCAAAGACGGAAGCCGCGCAGGGGTCGAACTCTTGCACAACGGGTACATCCTCGGAGGATCGATCACGGGCTTGGATTGTTCCAGCCTCGTCACACGAATCCTGCCAGCCGAAATCCGCAAGACTCGCTTCACGACCCTCGACCTGCTCACGATCTGGCTCTACCGCAAGACGGGCGCGTTTCCCCGGCCGCCTGTTTACCCAGAAGACCGCAAAAAAATGCTGCTCGGCGTGGCCTCTGCCTTCGATGCCATCGATTTGCAGCTGGATCCGCAACTGATCGCGGGGGACCTCCTGGCCTATCGCTTTGGCAGCGATACGATCGGGCACGTGATGGTCGTGAAGAGTTATGATCGGCGCGCGCTGTCGGCCGAGATCATCGAAGCCGCGCAAAGCGCGGGCGGCCTGCGCGAGCGCACTTTCGAGCTCTCCTTCGACGACAAGAAGAAACCCAACCGCGTCGTGCGCCCGGGCGTCTTCGCGCTCCGCCTCAAGCCGGGAGAGTCCAAAGCTTGCTCGCGTATCGCTTCCGCTCCAGGGCAAGCCATGCCGCCGCGGAAAGGGGGCGCGAGATGATCCGCTCCTCCTGGAAGAACGCATTCACTTCTGTTCTGTTCCTCGCGACTCTCGTCGCGCTGCCCGGAGCCTGGACCGATACGGCCCGTGCGCTCGAGCAACATGAGCGGCTCCGCGTGAAGAATGATTTCAAGAATCCCGAGGAAGTCGTGAAGTATTACTGCGCGAGAGACGCTTCGGGCTTTATCTGGTCCGGGCTGCTCGACATTGAGCGCCGGACTTTCACGGAGTGGAAAGCGATCCCGCAGGCGGAATCCTTCCTGATCGCGAATCGCTACGAAATCACCCCCGCGCGGAAAATCGGCGGAAACGCTGATCTTGCGGAAGTCGAAGTCCAGTATTCACTGATCGGGATGTCCGACGCTCAGGGCGGGATGGTGCCGTCCACAAGGTCCGACCACCGGGTCACTTTCCGACTCAAGCGCACCGGCGGACGATGGAAAATCATTTCTCCGTCTCCGGAAGCGATCTCACCGATCGTCCTGAAGTCGAAGTTCCCCTTCGTTGCCGGCCGCTAACTTCAAGGAAGCCGGTTAGCCGTCCAGATCACCCAGCGCGAATTTGTAGATCGTCTTCTTCGCCGGATTGATGATCCAGACCGCACTCGCGTTCACGGACGGCGCCCAGTACGTGTCGGCATCGATGAAGGTGTGGTTCCCTGTTCCGCGCGCCATGCCTTTCATAATCGCGACTGTTTTTGCCGTCGCATCCCGATAGGTCTTGAACTGCGAGCGAATCCTCGTCATCTCGCTTTCCGAGTCATATGGGCCGGTGTTGCCGACGAATTCAGACACTACGTTCCAGGAACGATAGCTTTTGAGACGGCTATCCATCGCCGCCGCCGCCTCTACCGCCGGATCTTGGCTCGCGACCAGGGCATCCGCCTGATTTGAATCCAGGAGGAGTGCCTTCAGTTGCTCGAGACTCATGCCCGCCGGAATCGCGTACTTCGTCACGGAGATGCACGCGACGTAATCCAGGAAATAGCCTTCTTGCGCGACCGAGTCGCACTGCTGCGATAACTTCTTCAGGGCAGGATTAATCGGCAGCTCCACCAAAGAAGCCGACCAGGCGCTCGCTTGGGTGGCAACGGCCAAAAACACAGGAAACAAAAACGAAGTCACCGCTTTGCGTTTCATCGTAGGACTCCAAAAGGATAAAGAGGCACATTCTTCGACCCGTGGACACACTTTTGATCCGCTCCCTGGATCACTCATTCTTCATTCTATTCGACGGACTCTAGACGGACTCGAAACGAGCGGAATCACTCGCGCGAATTTTTGGTCTTGATCTTGGATTTGAAAATCGCATCGCAATCGTAGATTTCAACCTTCTGTTGCAAGCGCTTGTCCCAAGCGTCGTCGCGTGAGCCCGAACAGATATCCATTTTCTTCCAACGCTTGTTCTTGAACGCGCCACCCGTATCCATCACCTTGAAGGGGATTCGACCGCCGAATCGAGCGTAGACCTTGGAGGTCATTTCCGAAGCGTAAGCGCGATCCAGCTCAGGAATGCAGAGGTACTTCTTGTGAAACTTCCCCATGCTCCCGACGTAATCGAGGGCGACGGTGACGTAGGGAGCCTTGCCGGCAAGAAAAGCCTCCAATGTGAAGAGGCGTCCACCGTAGCGGTTCTTGTATCCGCCCTGCATTTTACTGCTGTGCGGGTAGTAGCCAGTGAGCTTCGTTTTGGAACTCAGTCTTGAACCTATCTCGGCCGCCGCGCCCGAGAGCGGAGCCATTCCCAAAGTCAGTGCAAAAACGGTGATTAAACGAGTGAGCGTCATCATGTTGCAAATCCTCCCGGGCGAGCTTCTACCACTGATGACTACCTGCGTCAAAAATATCTGTTTACTTCGCCTTCGATTAAACACAGTCCTGCCGGGCAATCGATTTAACGACCTACTTTCAATCAGTTAGGACACCGCTGGAATATCGCTTATCGAATATTCATTCTGCCCGGGGTTCAGCCCCCAACGGCCGCGCAAGCGGCGAGCAAGGTGAGACAAAACCTGTAAAATGGACCCATGAAACTCGCTCTCTCGCGTCCGCGCCGATCACTGGCGATTCTCTTCTCCACACTCTTCTGCTCACCGCTTTTCGCCGCCATCTCCATCCCTTCGCCCGAGTTCCCAGATCTGGTGGAAAAGGTCCTGCCCGGCGTCGTCAACGTGAGCTCCATCACCGTCACCAATACGGTGGTCTACGGCATGGACGACTTCATGAACTTCTTCGGGATTCCCCGCGAGCAGAAATCAACGTCGCTCGGCAGCGGGCTCATCATCGACAACGAAGGATACGTTCTGACCAACTCCCACGTCGTCGAGAACGCGACCGAGGTGCTCGTCACGCTCGTCGACAAGCGCCAATTCCGTGCCCGCATCGTGGGCAAAGATCAAAAGACCGATCTCGCGCTCCTCCAGCTGCGAGACGATACGCGAAAGACTCCTTCAGGCCTCAAACCCCTCACGCTCGGCGACTCCACCACGGTACGCATTGCGGAAAGTGTTTTTGCCGTCGGAAATCCCTTCGGACTTCAGCACACGGTCACGGCCGGAATCATCAGCGCTAAAAATCGCACCATCGGCATGGGCCCATTCGATAACTTCCTGCAGACGGATGCCTCCATCAATCCGGGTAACTCGGGCGGTCCGCTCTTCAACATGAAGGGTCAGGTGATCGGCATCAACACGGTCATCTACTCTCGTACCGGACAAAGCGGCGGACTGGGTTTCGCGATTCCCGTTAACGAGGCCAAAATCGTTTTCGACTCCCTCAAGCGCTTTGGACGGGTTCCTCGCCCTTGGCTCGGAGTCGTCGGCCAGCCCGTCACTCCCGCGCTTGCGAGCTACTACGGCATCCCCTCCGACAAAGGCGTCATCATCGTCAATCTCGTCGAAGCCGCCCCCGCCGCGCGCGCGTCGCTTCGTCGCGGTGACGTCATCCTCACCGTCGATGGCGAAGCGGTCGAGGATTCCAATAGCCTCGAGCGGGCTCTAGCGCGCAAGAAGCCTAAGGAACACTCCTCTATCGGCATCCTCCGTGGGCAACGCCGGATGGACGTGAAGGTTCGCCTGGATGAACTCCCTCGGCTGGATCGCGTTCCACCTGGAATTCTCTAAGAAAGGCCGAGCGCCAGGCCTTTGACATCAGCGGTGCCAAGTATCTTTCAACCTGTGCGCGCAACATTCCGAAAAGCCCACTGATGAAACTCCACGCCAGAGCCTTCGTTTTCGCCGTAGCCGCCACGATCACATTCAATGTTGGCCCCGCATCGGCCGCTCCGGAAGGTTCCGCCGCCGATCTCATCAAGCTCTTCAAGGCCAAAGGGTACCAGGCCTACCCCGTCAACGCCGCGCGCATCGGGTTCCGTCCGAGCCACAAGGAAATGAAAGCCCTGGGCTTCAAAAGCGCCGTCAACGGGACGTTCTTCGCCGCGAAAGCCGGCACGTTTCAACATGGACGCCCGCCCAACTCTCCCGTGATCGTCGAAGGCAAATGGAAATCCGTCCCGATCGGCGGCAACGTCTGGGGACGGGGCATGCTCACCATCAGCAAGAGCGGGCGTATCGAAATTTGTCAGCTCAAGACCAAGCCGCACATCGTCGATCTCCGCAAGATCAAGAATAAGCAGGAGCGGATCAAAAAAGGCGAAGAGATGATTCAACGTCAGCAGCGTCAGATCGAAGAAGACTGCGGCAACGGCGAGCCCCTCCTCGACGTACTCGGCGGCGCCGCGCGCATCC
>JBEIOW010000540.1:0-1970 GCA_040377385.1 Bacteriovoracaceae bacterium
AGGCGCTTCGCCGGACGCTCTACTACGCGCGATCTGCGGCTCGGATTGCTTGGGGAGTTCGAGCTCCTGGAGCGGCGTTGGTCCGATTGCTACGCCCGAAAGGGTTCGGAACGGTTCAGCTTCGTCGCAGCGGAGCGGCGTTTTCTGTGCGGGGCGCGATGGATCTCTGGAGCGTGAAGGAGACCTGGCTCGACCGTTTCTACGAGCGCTATGGGTTTCCCGTTCAACTGGGTTGGACAGTGATCGACGTCGGGGCGGGAATCGGTGACTTCACGATGTGGGCGGCGACCCACGGAGCGGCTCGCATCGATGCGTATGAGCCGGACGCGGAAGCCGCGGCTATTTTTCTCGCCAATCTTCGATCCAACCAAATAGAAGGGGCGACCCTCTTGATGGAGGCGTTTGCGGCCCGTGCAGGTTTCGGCCAGCTCGATCCGCACGAATCCGAACCTCTAATGCGTGGGGTGAGGAGTGAAGGAACGGACGCGAGCGGAATTCCGTGCGTGACGCTGGAGCAGGCTCTCGACCGTCTGCCGGACGGCCGTTGCGATCTGCTCAAGCTGGACTGCGAAGGCGGGGAGTTTGAGATCCTTCTCGGTGCGTCGCGCGCTACGCTTCAGCGCGTGTCTCGGATCGTACTTGAGTACCACGATCATCTCACTTCGCATCGGCATCCGGAGCTGGTGCGGCACCTGCGCGACAGCGGCTATCGGGTGGAGACGTTCTCCAATCCTGCCCATGCATACTTGGGTTACCTACGTGCCGAACGCCGCGGCTAATCCCAGCCCTTCTTGCGCTGGGTCTTTTTGTCGGAATGGGCCTTCTTCGCCTTTTCGGCTTTCTTGCGGCTAGAGAAGGTGGGCTTGGAAGGGCGACGCACCTTCGGCGGTCGGGCGACGAGCGCGAGCATCTCGGCGAGCTTCTCGAGGCAATCTTCTTGGTTTCGTTTCTGGTCGCGGTAGCGGTCGCTGGTGAGGATGAGCACGCCTTCCTGCGTGAGTCGGGACCCGAAGCGGCTGAGGAATCTCGCGCGCACTTCGGGTCGCAGACTGGGGCTTGAGAAAACGTCCCAGCGAAGCATGCACTTGCTGTTGACCTTGTTGACGTTCTGCCCGCCGGGCCCGGAGCTTCGAACGTAGCTGAACTCCATTTCGTGAAACGGCGGCAGCGTGCGGGGCGTGGTCATAGTTTCAACTCAAAGCTCAGGCGCTTGGACGGCTTGCCGTTCACCTGAGGCGCCCAAAAGTGCTTACCCGCATAATACTTACGTACGGTTACCGGGCGAAGGGGGATTCGGAAGGAAAGCGTCGTCACCTCGCCCGCTGCGAGCGAGACCCGACTTCCTTTGAAGACTTTCTGCGAATGACGTCCGTCGGCTTTGAGGAGGGAAATCTCGTGATCGATGATGATCTCCTCCTTCGTTTGCGAGGCGTTACGAAGTCGTAGACTCACTTCCAGTTTTCCGCCGAGCCGAACCACGGGGGTTGCGATGGAGATTTGCGTGGCCTGAATCTTTGCGTCCGTGCGCACGCCCTGAAGCGAGAGGGCCTTGGGGTGTCCTTGCTTGATGAGCGTCCGGGAGGCGTGGCGGATCAGGGCGGTAGACGGTGCGTTCTCGCCGAGCTCCTTCCGCCAACGGGTAAGCACTCGCACCACTTCGTCGGCGTGGTGTTTCGCGTGATCGTTGACGTGATTGGCGACCGAGCGCCGAACATACTCCGCAGGATCGGCTTTGAGGGCGTTCAAGAGTGGCCAGGTGAGCTTGGGGTGGAGGACGATTCGCGGAATGCGTTCACCCCAAGGGAGCAGTGGGCGACTTCCCTCGGAAACCCACCGGCGAACATGTTCGTCCGGGTGTTCGAGTTGTCGAGTGAGGTAGGCGAGCGTCGGTTTCTCCTCGTGAATCAGGAATGGACGAACGGTGAACTCCGAACTAAATCGCGGCGTCAGCGCGCGGAGCGTGTCGAGCG
>JBEIOW010000423.1:0-2710 GCA_040377385.1 Bacteriovoracaceae bacterium
CCTGCGGAGCATCAAGAAAATCGGGGATTTAGAAGGAAGCAGCCCAGCTGCGAACCATCGCCGCGATGCCGGGAACTTCGATTTCCTCGTCGTGCGCAGCGGGAGCTTCCGGGCGAACCACGGCCGGCTTCACCTTGCCGACGATCTCGTAGTTCTCTGGATCCTTGAGGATCTGCTTCAGAAGCTGATTGTGGAGATCGTGGCCCGCGCGATGGAGCCGGATCCGCGCCTCGATCTGGAAGCCAGCAAGCTTGAAGTCACCGAGCGCGTCGAGGACCTTGTGCCGAACGAGCTCGTTCGGTGCACGCAAGCCACCTTCGTTGAGGACACGCGCATCATCGAGGACGACCGCATTATCGAGCGAGCCGCCTTTGGCCAGACCCATGCGCTTCATCGCTTCGATGTCGCGATAGAGGCAGAAGGTACGTGCCAGCGCGAGTTCACGAACTGGGGTTTTTACCTTGGATGTAGGTATATTCTTGATAGCCGATCGCCGGGTGATCCCACTCAATCGAGCCTTGGAGCTCCAGGCGCTGGCAAGGCTCTGCGAAAGCCCATTTGTCAGCGATCTTCACTTCAACTTTTTTCTTCACCCGGAGAACCGTGCGCGAGCCGAGCTGCGAGTCGATCCCTACCGCGAGGATGCGGTCGACGTAGGGGAGCGAGCTGCCATCAAGGATCGGAACTTCTGGGCCGTCGATCTCAATGCGAACGTTGTCGACTTCGAGCGCCGCGAGGGCGCAGAGAACGTGCTCCACCGTGCTGACCGTTGCGGAATCCTTACCGAGAGTCGTGGCGAGCTGCGTGTTCACGACGTGCGTGACCAAAGCAGGAATGGGAGGCGCGTTATTCAGATCTTTACGGATGAAAAGAATACCGGTGTCCGGTGCTGCGGGATGGAGAACCATACGGACGGGCTTGCCGGAATGGAGTCCGACGCCGTCAAATTCGATCGTTTTTCTGAGAGTTTGCTGAAGACTCATGGAAGACCCGGCCCCTTCGTTGCCGTCACTACTCTCACTGCTCCACACCCTTACACAGCATTTAGAGCAAGCAGTATGCCGGGTTTGAGAGGAGCTATAACATACCAAAAAAGTCTGTTATACAAAAGGTCAATTCGTCTATACTTACAGAGACCTACATAATACAGAACGCCGCGTTATTGTTCAGGAATTTCGTCATAGGGTTGACTGCTTCGCACAAGTGTCTGCTTTCTCCCACACTCCCCGCCTTTTGGGGTGATGCAGAAAGAGCACACTCGCAATGAAGTCCGGCTTCTCAATCAACGAGGAAGTGAAGGTCCGGGCTCGATGATTTCGGGTGTCAGTGCCAGCTGCGGACTCTCCACAAAGGCAAAGCCGAGATGCTCAAACGCGAGCCGAGTGGCAACGCGACCTCGTGCCGTGCGCTGGAGGAACCCTTCCTGAATCAAGAACGGCTCGACCACGTCTTCCAACGTATCCCGCTCCTCGCCGAGCGCAGACGTCAACGTCTCGATCCCGACCGGTCCGCCGTCGAACTTCTCGATCACCGTCTGTAGGAATTTACGGTCCAGAAGATCAAGGCCGCGAGGATCCACCTCAAAGAGCGCGAGCGCATCGGAAGCGAGCGGCTGATCGATAGAAGACTTCTTCCGTTTTACCTGCGCGAAATCGCGTACCCGCTTGAGAAGACGGTTAGCGATCCGTGGAGTGCCGCGCGAGCGTTTCGCAATTTCTTTGGCTCCGCCGCCGTCGATCTCCACATCGAGCAGAGACGAAGAGCGTCGTACGATCTGCTCGAGTTCAACGGCGGGATAGAAATCCAGACGCAGCTGCACGCCAAAGCGATCACGGAGCGGATTCGAAAGAAGTCCCGTTCGGGTCGTCGCACCGACGAGCGTAAACTTAGGTAGATCGATACGTAAAGTGCGCGCTGCCGGGCCCTGACCGAGAATAATATCGAGCTTAAAGTCTTCCATCGCGCTGTAGAGCACTTCTTCGATGGTCTTATGCAGGCGGTGCACTTCATCGATGAAGAGCACGTCGCGTGGCTGAAGATTGGTCAAAATCGCGGCAAGGTCCCCTTTCTTCTCGATATTGGGACCGGTGATCGTATGAATCTGCGTGCCCATCTCATGGGCGATGATGTGAGCGAGCGTCGTCTTGCCGAGACCTGGAGGGCCTGCGAGCAAAACGTGATCTAGGCTATCGCCTCGTTGCTTGGCCGCTTCCATAAAAAGCGACAGATTCTCTTTGATCTTCTTCTGTCCAACGTACTCGCCGAGTTCCTGCGGACGCAGCGTCTTTTCGGCCTCGGGATTTCCGCCTTCGGGATTCAGGGAGGGGTCAACGAGGCGGGTGTCGTTCACGTAGGGCTCCTCTGGAGAGCGAGGCGGATGACGTCCTCGGTCCGTTCAAATTCCGTCGAGTGCTCGTCTAAAATGCGACGAAGAAGCAACTGCGCCTCGTTTTCGCGGTAACCGAGACCCAACAAAGCCTGCTTCGCCTCGCCCCAAATACCGTGATCGGGGATGAGCTGCGCTCCCGCCGGGCGGGAAGAAGAAATCGTGATGACGGGCCGGAGCGGTGAAATCTGGAAAGTACCGGATTCCACCTTCTTGCGGAAAGGATCCGAGAGCTCAAGGACGAGACGTTCCGCTGTTTTCTTGCCGATGCCCGGGATCTTGGTCAGAACGGCATGATCCTTCTCGAGAACCGCCTGAACGAGA
>JBEIOW010000033.1:0-10012 GCA_040377385.1 Bacteriovoracaceae bacterium
AGCCATCGGCCGCGACTTGGAGCGAAAGCTCCGCTCCGAGCCGAGCGGCAACCCCCAGCGAAGATCACCTCCACCCACGGAAGGCTCCAGCACCCACGCATACTAATCCGCGCCGCAATCGTTGAACGGACTTAAACTCGCTCCGCGCGAATGATGCGACCAAAAACCTGCGTGAAGATCGCCGACCGCATCTCCAGCTGAAGCGCTTCCATGCCCGTCAGGCGTGCGCCCGTGATCCGCAGATCCACGCGGCGTTTACTGGCCCGCGAGGACACCAACCTCAAACGCGTCTCGCTGCCTGAATCCAACGCGTCGACGACTTGAAGCAGCGCGAGCAGCTTCATGAAGACCTCCCGACGCGCGCGATTTTTCGGAAAAGGGCGATCCGCCGGAGCGACCCGGTTCTCCTGATGCCGCAAACAAAGCTCTGCGAGGAGCTCGATCTCCCACTTCTCGAGGGGCGCGAGATCACTGTTCTTCACGATGTAGGCCGAATGCTTTACATGTTGAGACAGGCTGATGAACTCCCCCACATCCCGCAGCACGGCCGCCGCCTGCAAGTAAGGTAACCACTCCAAGCCCAGGCGATGCACCGGGCGCAATTTCCTAAAAAGGTCCGCCGACAGGGCTTCCGTCCGCTCCAGGTGCCGCGGGTCCGCGCCGAACGCCACCGCCTTTTCGCGCAAATCCGCGAGATGTAGGGCGAGGTGGCTCTTGGTATGCCGCTTCAAGAGCCGGCGCTCCTCCTCCAAGAGTCCGTCGCGCAGGGAATACTCCGTGCAAACTGCTTTCTTCGCGCCGAGCACGCCCAAGATCTCTTCGAACAGCACCGCACCCGCGAGGATCATGTCGACGCGCCTGGCCTCCATGCCCGAGATGCCGAGAAGTTCGGTGGTCGTCATGCGCGCCATCGCCGCGTTGAGCTTCGCCAAGGGTGCGCGCTCGATCTGAGTATTTTCGGGATTGAGCTGCAGAATCCGGCCGATCGCGCGAATCGTGCCGGAGGATCCCATGACGCGCGTGACTTTCGGCCAACCGGACGCGAGCCGCTCCTGCTGAATCGTATTGCGGATGAACGCGCGCATCTCCGCCTTCTTCTGCAGGTCCGGCGGGCTCTTCCGCAGAAAGATCTGCTGCAACCGTGCCGTACCGAGCGGAAAGCTGAAGGCGTGCAAAACCGTCTTGCCGCGACAGATGGAAATTTCTGTACTGCCGCCGCCAATATCGACGAGCGCGAATCGACCCTTGGGGAGTTTTTCGTTCGCCAGGACGCCGAGCGCGATGAACTTCGCTTCCTCTTCACCGGAAATCGCACGCAGCTCGATGCCCGTCTTCGCCCGAACCTGCTCGATGAACTTCTCGCGGTCGGCCACTTCTCGCAGCGCGCTCGTGCCGTAAGCGATCATCTTGTCGACTTTGAGCCGGGTTGCCACCCGCTTGAACCGAGAGAAGGCATGGAGCGTCCGCGAGATCGCAGCGCGGTCCAGGCGCCCTTGCAGGAAGGCTCCTTGCCCCAAGCGAACCATCAGCTTTTCGCGGTGGAGGCTCTTGCTCTTGCCTTTGCCGCCGAGGCGATGCACCGCAAATCGAACCGAATTCGTCCCCAGATCGATGATACCCACCCGCATCCCCCGAGCTTAGCCTGACCGCCTGACGAGAGCCATCGTAAGGGTGTGACTTTTCGAGGGTATTTTCTCCCGGGGTGTCCGGACTGACAGCCTTGATAAGCTAGACGCGTCGCGTTATATTAAAAGAGATTAGGAAGATCCTCGGTTTTCCCGATCCTGTAGAACGTTGGCGAGGTTTTAGATGAACCGGATATGGCTCTTACTCGCGATCGCATGCGTTGCGGTCGGCTGCGGCAGAAAGCCCGAACTCTCTCTTGGAGAGTTCGCGCCCTATGTGCACGAGTTCGAACGCCTCTCCGTCGTTTACGGCAACCCTTCCAAAATTGAAGATCTCGTCATGAGCTTCGATACACCGGACAGTCCGCAAGAGCAGGGCTGGTGCCGTCTGAGTTCCGACAAGAGCCCCTACATCGGCATCAACCGCACCAGCTGGGATCTGATGGATGAAACCGAGCGCAAGCTCCTCGTTTTTCATGAGCTCGGCCACTGCATCAAGCTCCGCAAGCACACGACTTCCGCTCTGGGGACCGGAGAGCCGGCAAGCCTCATGAACCCCTATTCGATCGACGCGTACACCTACTCGACGCTGGAAGGCTATTACCTCCAAGAGCTCTTCACGGGCCAGTGAACGACCTAAGTAAGCAGCCCTTACGGTCTTTCCAACAAAATAGGTTTTAGGGTTTTGCTCGCGACGATCTTGCGGCAAACTGAGTTTATGGGCGTTTATTCGCGATTCAAAAAGAACCCTGACGGGCTGCGCTCGCTCGTCGAGCTGCTCGAGAGCACTCCTCGCGAGCGTCGCCAAAAGATGATCGAGGTCGGTATTCAGGAGGATCCGGATTACACGGATCGCGCGCTCGCGCTCATGCTCACGTTCGAGGACATCCTTCAGCTTCCGGATGGCGAACTCGCGGAACTGACCGCCAGCTCTCCACCCGCCGTTTTGGCCGCGGCAATCTTTCGGCAACCCGAGGCCGTCAAGGAACGTTTCCTGAAAGCCACTCCTCCGCGCCAGCAAGGGGAGCTTCGAGACGCCATGGAAATCGAGCCCGAGCTCCGGGCGATCGGCGGTGCCCAGCTCAAACTCATCAGTATCGCCCGCCAACTCGAGAAGAAGGGCTTCATCCAGACGAAGAGGATTCCCCTTTCTTCGTCCTAGCCGGCTGTGTTACCCCAAAACCTCCATGAGCAAGCGCCTTTACGTCGGTAATCTTCCGTTTCTCGTCAATGACGACGACCTCAAAGGGATCTTCTCCAGCCTGGGTGAAGTTCTCTCCGCACAGGTCGTGATGGACAAGCGCACCGGGCGCTCCAAGGGCTACGGATTCGTCGAGATGCAGAACGAAGCGATCGCGCTCCAGGCGATCGAAACTTACAACGGCGGCGAGATTGATGGCCGTACCCTGAAAGTCACGGAAGCAAAGTCGGAAGGGCCGAAGGCCGCGACTCCCGCCGTAGCCGATACCTCGGCTGCGACGACCTCCTCTGAAATTTCTGGCGAGACTTCTGGCGAAACCCCCGCGGAATCCGCGGCGAATCCCTCCTAAGGACACCGAGTGGCAAAAGACGATCTGATCCAAGTTGAAGGCAAAGTGACGGATATGCTCGCGGGCGGCAACTACACCGTCGAGCTCGTAACCGGGCAATCGATTTCCGCCAAGCTTTCTGGACGGATGCGCAAATTCTACATCAAGGTCCTCGTCGGTGACCGGGTCACCGTCGGCGTCTCGCCTTACGACCCCACTCACGGACTCATCATCCACCGCCACAAGGTGGGCGATCCTCGGGCCGCAGTCCCGGGCGGCGCTCCCGGCGTGCCTCCGATCAAAACCTAACGCAACGCGCATGCCTGCGCTCCGCGAAATTTGACACTCCCGCTCTCTCTCCGGTAATCCAGGGACCGAGGTTGACCCTCGCCCGTTCTTCCGAGGAAACGGTCTCCAGGTCAGCCTCGACGAGCCCGGCATTCGCCTGGCTTTTGCATCAGGTTTTCTTGAGGTGCCAGACCGCACCTCAGAGAGAGAAGGAGACCGTGTCCATGAAATCTTCATCGCTGCTTCGCGTCCTCGTCTTGCTGGCATCCAGCCTGCCCGCATCTGCCTGGTCCGCGGGCGAAATCACCCTCGGCCTGCCTACCTACCAAGGAGAAGGTTGCCCAAGCGGTTCTGCTGCCGCGACCTTGAGTCCCGACAACACTACGCTCAGCATTCTCTTTGATCGGTTCATCGCGGAAGCCGGTCGCACCACCTCCGTGCGAACGGGACGTGCCGTGTGCCGAATGCAGATCCCTGTGCAGATCGCCGCCGGCTATCGCGCCGTGATCACTCGAGTGGACTATCGCGGATTCCTCGCGCTCCCCCTTCGAGGCTATGCGCAACTCACCGTGGACTACGGCTTCTCCGGGAAGAAGAGCCCACGCTTCACGCGACGCTTCGTCGGTCCAAGCGATACCGATTTCCTCGCCACGCAAATCCTCCACCTCCGAGACTACCAATGGACGACCTGCGTCCCTCGCGTACAAACCTTGCCCCTCGACATCCTCGCGGGCTTCGTCGTCGCGACCAACGAACGCAATGATCAAACGATCGCGGCGATCGATAGCCAGGATTTGACTTCGGGTGAGATGGAATACGACATCAAGGTCGAGCGCTGCCGATAATCAGGCCGCTTTAGTCGTATTGGCTGCTTCGGTGAGACCGATTGCGCGTTGAAGCTCTTCGTCGCTCGGCAGTCGGTCAAAGCGATACCCGTCGCGTTTGGCGTCTTCTAGTCGTAGAGCTGACTGGGGCGCGGTTTCGCGAAGTTCCGTGATCCACGCCAGGACGCCGCGATAAGCGCGACGCTCCGTTTCGAGCAGGCGGCGCGAATCCCAGTGATCCGCTACGGCCTTCAGACGCACGAGTCTCAACCGAGCCTCCCGTGGCAGATCCAAACCCAGAATCTCTTCTACGGGTTTTCCGAGGAGCGTCTGCGCACGCGCGAGCTCCTCTTCAGCAACGGCCCGGAACTCTTTCCATAACCGCTCGCTTTGCGCAAAAGACTCTCGGTACTTCCGGTCCGTCGCGTGGATCATCTCGTGAAGGAGAATGGCCGCCTGGACCTCCGGAACCGCATGAATCTGAATGACGATTTTTTGACGTCGCTCGGATTGCCAAAGGTAGGCGCCGGAGACGGCGTGTGTTCCGCCCTTCGGGCCCAGCCGCTGGAGAATTTCCGAACCGGCCTCAACCCACTCCAGCTCCACCTGCCCCGTCCGCAGGAGCGGCAGGAAGGCCTCCAAAACCTCGCGACCGAGTCGGCAGCGGCCGATCGTGCGGAAGACGAGGTGGAGACGTGGATCGTGAAGAGGACTCATCCCTCTTCTAACGGCTAAAGGGGGGAACAGCTTGAGAGCGAACGCCCGCCGAGGCCCGCGATCAATCGGGTTTTGCGCACGTCGCGCACGCCGGAATCGGCTTGGGATCGCTCCCCACACGGCAACAGTTCACCGTTATTCCGCAATCAGGCGGAGAACAGCCCGGCACATCGAAGGCCTGCCGGTACTTACCTTGATAGGTCCCCGCAGGGCAGCTCGCGCCCTTCTGGGGGATGCAGCTCGGATCGGTGTTTCCGCAGGCGTCGGGGGGTTGCGTACATTTATCCGGAACAATGCTGACATAACTCGTCGTCACATCGCCCATGTTGCAGTTGCAGTCTTTGTAAGCGGGATTCTTTTTGCAACAGCACTGAAATTCATCCGCCGTCGCCGACGAACAGAGCTCGTAGCCAGGTCCTCTTTGGGTGATTTCACAGTTGCCTGGATTGTTCTGACAAATCTGAAGACAGACCGGATCATTTGGACCCGAACAAGGCTGTTTAAAGCAATTCGCGTTCGAGTAAGTACAGCCACCTGACTGCGTTTGAGTCTGAGTCTGCGTGGCTTGAGTTTGCGTCGCTTGAGTCTGCGTGGCTTGCGTCTGCGTCGCTTGAGTTTGAGTTGCCTGAGTTTGGGTCGCTTGCGTCTGCGTGGCTTGAGTTTGCGTCGCTTGAGTCTGTGTGGCTTGAGTTTGGGTTGCCTGAGTTTGCGTGGCTTGAGTTTGCGTCGCCTGAGTTTGGGTCGCTTGGGTCTGCGTCGCTTGCGTTTGAGTCGCTTGCGTTTGAGTCGCTTGCGTTTGAGTCGCTTGCGTTTGAGTCGCTTGAGTCTGAGTGGCTTGAGTCTGAGTGGCTTGAGTTTGGGTCGCCTGAGTTTGCGTCGCTTGGGTTTGCGTCGCTTGGGTTTGGGTGGCTTGAGTTTGGGTGGCCTGAGTCTGTGTGGCTTGCGTCTGCGTCGCCGCTAGGCTTGCTCTCGTAAAGATCACGACATCCCGGTTCGAAAGTCGACCCGACTCCGTTCCGGACGAAGGCACCGCGATCCCATAACGTTGAGCGAAGCTCGGCTCGACTTGGTACTGAACGGAAAACTGCCAGTTCGGACGAAACGCGGTGGCCCCAAAGTCCGTCACCGCATTATCCGGGCGCACAAACACTTGCGCTCGGAACGGGCACTTCGGTGTGCCGTAAGCACTGCCGCAACGAATCCCATCCGTTCCGATGCCTTCATTCGCAACGTACAGCGCGTCGGCTGCGGCGAATCCCGACGCGGCCGAAGAGGCGCTCCAGATCTGCGAAACAGGAAACCCCGGCAAGCCCGTCGCGATCATGGCGTCCAGGGCGGCAAAATACGCCGTCGTGGACGCTCCACCCAACTCAACCCCGCAGGCGCCGTCGCCATCCAGGTCACAGAGGGCCCGGGGAGAGCCACCGATCGTGGCCACGGATCGCTCGAGCGAGGCCTGAGTTCCAATGGGGTCTTCCACTAAGATCGCCCGCAGTCGGGTCGAGGAAAGCTCCACGCCCACGAGTGCCTGGTTTCTCGCCGTCCCTCGGCTGAGCTCTTGCCGCGATTGCATCCAGAGCAGCGACAGGCTCACCAACACGCCAATCGCGATGATGAATTCGATGATTCCGAATCCGGCCCGAGAAAGAGGCGCGAAGTGTCTCACTCTTGCCTCTTTCATCCGCGACTCAGAGACCCAGGACGTAGCTGAAGATCAGCGGGGCGACGATCGTCGCGTCGCTCTCAACGATGAACTTCGGCGTCTCGACGCCGAGCTTGCCCCAGGTGATCTTTTCGTTCGGCACGGCACCCGAGTACGAGCCATAGCTCGTCGTCGAATCCGAGATCTGGCAAAAGTAGCCCCAGAGGCGCGCTTCGATGCCCATGTCTTGATGAAGCATCGGAACGACGCAAATTGGGAAGTCGCCGGCGATGCCACCGCCGATTTGGAACATGCCGAGCGACGAGTTCTTCGTGATGCCTTGGTAGAACTCAGCGAGGTACGTCATGTATTCGATGCCCGTGCGCACCGTGTGCACGTTCTTGATGTCTCCGCGCATGACCGCCGCAGCGTACATGTTTCCGAGAGTCGCATCTTCCCAGCCGGGGACAATGATCGGGAGATTCTTCTCGGCCGCGGCCACCATCCACGAATTCTTAGGATCGATTTGATAGTACTGCTTGAGCGAGCCTGAACGGATCGCCTGATAGAAGAACTCGTGCGGGAAGAAGCGCTTGCCGGCTTTATCGGCCTCGGTCCACACGTCCATCATGGCTTTTTCCATGCGGCGCATCGCTTCGCCTTCGGGAATACACGTATCGGTGACGCGGTTCAGGTGGCGAGCAAGGAGCTTTTCCTCGTCCTGAGGCGTGAGCTCACGGTAGTTCGGCACGCGCACATAGTGGTCGTGGGCGACGAGGTTGAACACGTCTTCTTCGAGGTTCGCGCCGGTACAGCTAATGAGGTGCACCTTGTCCTGGCGAATCATCTCCGCGAGCGTGAGGCCGAGCTCAGCCGTGCTCATCGCGCCGGCGAGCGTGATCATCATCTTGCCGTTCCCGTCGATGTGTTTTCGGTACCCTTTGGCAGCGTCCACCAAGGCGGCCGCATTGAAGTGGCGGTAGTTGTGTTCGATGAATTGCGAAATAGGACCGTTCGACTGAGAGGTTTTCATTGTGATTAGGAGCGTTAGCGAATCTGCCCACAAGAATCAATCGAAAGTCCTTGCCGTCACCAACGACTCCGCATAGCGAGAGGTCATGCCGAACCGCAAAAGCTCTCTCCGGTTTTTTAAAGCTCTTCCCTTCCTCCGACTCGTCGCGCCAGTCGGCCTGGTCGCCCTAGTCGCATCCGGCGCACTTCATGCCGCGATGCCGGCCAAATCCAAGACCAAAGAACCCGTAAAGATTGGTTTCATTCTCGCGACCCTTCAAGAAGAACGCTACCTGAAGGACCGCAAGTACTTCGAAGCGGCAGCAAAGGCAGCCGGTGCCGAAGTCCTCTTCGCCTCCTGCAACAACAACGAACAAACCCAAGCCGCGCAGGTCGATAGCTTGCTTTCGCAAGGAGTGAAAACCCTGGTCATCCAGGCCGTTAACGGAAAGACCGCCGCTGGATTCGTGAAGCAGGCCAAAGCCGATGGCGTCAAAGTGGTCGCCTACGACCGCCTGATCGAAGGCGCCCCCCTTGATGCCTTCATCACCGAAGATGCGGTCAAAGTAGGCCGCCTGCAGGCCGAAGCCGCCGTCAAAGCCACCGGCGGCAAGGGAAACTACGTCATCCTCATGGGACAAGCCGGAGACCCGAATGCGGCTGACCGCACGCGCGGCATCACCGAGGTCCTCAAGAAGTACCCCGGCGTGAAAGTCGTCTCCCAACAAAGCCATGCGGGCTGGTCTCCGGAGCTCGCCCTAAAGACCGTCGAAAACGCACTTACTCAGAACAAAAATCAGGTCGCGGCGATCCTCGCCAATAACTCAGGCATGGCCCAAGGAGCGGTCCGTGCGCTCACCGATCAAATGATGGACGGAAAGATCTTTTTGGCAGGGGCGGACGCCGATCTTGCCTCGATCCGACACCTCGTCTCTGGCAAACAGTCCCTCGAAATCTTGATTCCCATTCAGGAGATGGCGGAAAACGCCGCACGCGTCGCAGTCGCCCTGGCCCGCAACGAGCCGTTCAAATTTCAGAACGAAGTTCAAAATGGCAGCGCCTCGGGAATCAAAGCGGTCGAGACCCCTGCGTACGCCGTGACTCAGGCAAACTTGGATGAGAAAATCTTCAAATCCGGCTTCCATTCTCGGGAAGCGGTTTACGGCAATCCAGCGCCCCCAGCGAAACCCTAACTTCTACCAAATCCGTTGACCTCTTGACGATAGGGGTGTGTTTTTGACGGGTTCTGATAAACTTAAAGGGTCGCTTCATCAAGGAAGAGCGCTTCAAGATTCACTACTTGGAGAGCAAGTGAAGCACTCAGCCGGTCTGTTTGCGATCCGGTTGTGGATTTGTCGGACCAAGGGGGGTTCATTTGATTTGGCATTCGATTCGACGGAGTGCCTTGAGCATTCGCGACTCGCTTCTTAAGAAGCTTCGATCGCGACGTGGCTTTGCGCTTGCGCAAGTGACGATGCTCTCCCTCTACATCGCTGGCGCCGCTCTCGCTGTTCCCTTCATTCTCAAGCAGGTCAACAAGAGCAGCGAAGAGAACCGGATGAAACAAGCCACGGTCTCATTCCGCAAATCCCTGGAAAGCGTTCTCGTCTTCAACCCCGCTGCCTGGGAAAAGACAAAAGCCGGAGCGACCAACGCCAGCATTTTTGACTGCTCCGGTGGCACTGGCAAAGATTGCGATCGCGCAAGCTGGTGCTCCGATGGGCGCTCCGCTTGTACGGGGGGTGAAGTCGACGGCGTTCCTATCGATCTCTATTCGGGCAGCGGCTTGTTCTATCGCTCTCGTACCGACGCCAACCCAGATGCGAACCTCGACCAAGGGATCACGCGCTCGGGGGTTCCTTGCGACTTCTTTCGACTCCCGGGAACCGGCGCCAGCATGAACGCCGGTTGTCCCATCCGCGCCGTGATTTCCGTGAAGCCGCACTGGAAAGAAAATCCAGTCGGCTCCGGAAATTGGGAATGCTGGAGCTTCAACCTCGACACCGCGATCACGCCCTGTACGGCACCAGACTGGTCTGTGAGCGTGAACTTTATCGAAACGGTCCCGGGCTCGAGCGGCCAAAACCTCAGCACTCTTTCCTTCACCATGGTCCGCCCGAACGAGTCAGGCTTCGCTGCAACGCAAACCCAAGCCACGCAAACCCAAGCCACCACGCAAACGCAGGCGACCCAAACCCAAGCAACGCAAACGCAAGCAACGCAGACTCAGGCGACCCAAACGCAAGCCACGCAAACTCAGGCGACCCAAACTCAGGCGACCCAAACTCAGGCGACCCAAACTCAGGCGACCCAAACTCAAGCGACGCAAACTCAAGCAACGCAAACTCAAGCAACGCAAACTCAAGCAACGCAAAC
>JBEIOW010000449.1:0-2567 GCA_040377385.1 Bacteriovoracaceae bacterium
CTTTCGGCGGTGGTCTATCGTCGGCTGGGATCTCCGCTATGGGGTCGCGGCAATCACCTGGAGATGGCGACAAGGCTCAACCCTGAGATCAAGGATCCCAATCAGATCTGGCCTGGGCAACGGGTACGGCTGCCGCTCTGCACGAATGAGCGTGCACCCGCCGCGGAAGCAGCGTCCGTTGGGTCGATTCCCGAATTGGTCCAGCCAGACGCGCAATCCAGGAGTCAGATTAAATTTCTGTTCTCACCGTACTTTTCTAAGATTGTCGGCGTTCAGAGATCGAATCAAACCCGTGGGGTCTTGCTCTCGAACCTCTCCATCTCGGCGGCGGCCGATTGGAAGGTTGCGTTTGATGAGAACTGGAGCAGCGAGCTGGGTTTCGCTTGGCATCGTGAGTCCTGGCGCAAGCCGGCCTCGGTGAGTGCGCTTTCTCAGTCCACGTTCGCGCGGTTTGGTTTTTCCTTGGGCGCTGCTCGGCGACTGAGCAATCGGTTTACTGCAACGCTAGGCCTTGGGTTTCGAGAACAAACGACCTATCGCGGCGCCCTCGCGAGCGAAGCTGCTGGCCTCGTCATGGAGAAATATCCTGTCTTTGCGGTGGATGCCTCGTTAGGCGCAGTGCTCTTGAGAGCGGGGGCCGCGGAGATCGATTTTTCGGTTCACCAGTCTTTCCTCTCCGGTTCGGAGACGGCTGAGATGACGGTTGGAGCTTCGGGAGAGAGTGCGTTGCGGCTTTCCATGCAGCAGATCCTCAAAAGCGGCACGACCATTCGCGGGGGGCTAGGCTATCTTTGGAATCCGCAGTCGAACTCTCTGCTGGATCAAACCCGCACAGATTTGGAATTCTCAATTCAGCTGGGTGTGGAGTTGGAATGAAAAAAGGGTATTCCTTAGTTTTTTTACTCGTGACGGCCTGCAATCCACTCGGAGCGGAGCAGACGATTGATTCTCTTCACCGCCCGGGATCTTCTGGCGGCAGTTGCTCGCTGCCCACTTTGAGCGCTGAGGCCACCGCGTCGCAACTCTTGGCGGGCACGGAGCTCATCGGGTCGTCGCAGGCGGTCGTGCAAGGAACGATGCCGAACCGGGGAGCGCTGAACGCGGCGATCGCGTTTCCGGGTGAGGGTTACTACAGTGGCACGGTATCGAACTCGCCGGTCACTACGCAGATCGTGACTGGACAAACCATCTTGGGTGTCGCGGGCGCAGGAAATGTCGCTCACGTCACCGTGACCGGGCTGCTATCGGATGTGGGCGCAGCCTTCGAGAGCATCGCCGATGAGCACTCCTGGGGGACCTGCTCCAACGTCGCCTATACCACCCGGCAGACTTGTGATGGCGCTGGCCACGATTGGACGCCCTCCGATCCGCCGGCCGGTTACCGGGAGATTCCCTCCACCGCCAGTGATACAGGCAACGTCGGGATTGTTGCCGCTACTCGTCCCGGCACGACTTGTGGAACCTCCGGAACGATCCAGGCTCGCATCGCCGACTGCGCAGCGGACAATCCGGCCACCTCGACGTGGAACGGGTCAGGCACCTATCCAAGATTTGCGGCTTGGCGCCTCGTGAGTCGCACGGCGGCCTCCCGGGAAGTGTGGAGAGACGAGCGAACTCTTTTGCTATGGGCGACCCCCATTCCCTCTGGTGCGGCCGGTGGGACCAATTGGTGTCGCATGTCGGGGAACGCAGAACTCCACGCGAGCGGCTTGGACTGCCGGGCGAACTCTGGCACAAGCTGCGCGGGCGTAGCGTGTCAGCCGGCGACGCCAGTCAGTACCTGCGCTGAAGCAACGGGACTCGCGCCTAATGTCACAGGGGAGGACTGGGGCGCTGGGACCTACAGCAGCTACAAGGGCTATATGGGGAAAAATTCACTCAGTGTGACGGGCGCCGCAGTACGCTGGCGTCTGGCCTCTGCCGCGGATTTCATCATCGCGATGCAAAACGGCATGCTCTACGTGGTACCCGATATCGGGCAAGAGCTTCGCTTCTCCACGCTTCTCTCCGGCGGCAACGCTTATCGTTCTTTTTATAGCGTGACCACGAATCAATGGTTTGGGTCCGGCATCCAAAGCGACTCCGCCGCCAACGCACGAAACTCGGCTGGACTCTGCGTCGGTCGCTGAACGGTGTTCAGAGGCTGACCTCCGTCAGTTCTTTGGCGCTCCGACATTTTCACTCCAGACTGACTAGGTATTCTCTTCCTCGTTAAGCTACACGCGCACCCGGCCGATCAGTTCTCTGAGATGGACCGTGTAATGTTGCGTATCACTGTAGGGATCCTTTTCGGAACGGCGCTGCCCGCGCTCGCTTCAAGCGATCACGCGCCCGTGAAAGCGCCCGTTGCGCACGCGGATACGCCAGTGAATGCCGACGCGCACGCGAAGTCAGACACCCATGCGAAGCCAGACCCCCACGCGAAAGTCGAAACTCCGGCCAAAGTGAAAGCGGATGCTCACGCCCAAGCGTCGACGCCCGGCTTCTTCGCGAAGATCTGGGAGAAAGCCCCGAAAGTTTTCAAGGACATCCACGCCAAAGTGGAAAAGCTTCACCAAGCGGAAGAA
>JBEIOW010000482.1:0-2338 GCA_040377385.1 Bacteriovoracaceae bacterium
CGGAATACTCGTCGTCGCAGGGTCAAAATCAAGATCAGCGCGGTCACTCACGCCCGCCTTAGGGAGGATTCGGTAGAAATCCTCCCGAAGCCAGTTCCCCGAAAGCACCGAATCCGCGCGCTGCATTTGAGCGGCCGAAACATAAGCATCGAGCACACGGCCTACTTGGCTTTGGGTGTCTAGACCGCGGGCGAGCCGGTGACGGAGTGTTGCCTCGACAACACGCCCAGCATCCTCGGACGCCATGAAGCTTTGCACCTGCTTCTGCCAAGCGTCGTTGCGCTGCTTCGCGATCCTGCCGAAATGTTCGGCAAGTGCGGATTCGGCCGCACGCTGCGACTCCACATTCGGGAAGAGATCTTCGCGAGTAAAAGCATAGGGAACCACCCCTCCTGAGTAGTACGCCCCTCCCTCGGAGTTCGAAGACCGGAGCCTTTCCTCAAGCTCCTTCCGAATCTTCATCCGCTCGGCCTGTACTGCCGGATCCGCCGAATCGATCAAGCCCACGCGCACCGAACCGAGCGAGATGCCCTTGGCTGCGTATTCCGCGATTTTTTCGGCCGTGAGAAACCGGTCCAACTCCGCTCGCTGCGCCAGGTAACACGCACGCTGCCGAAGGAATTGCTCCCTCGTCGCAAACTCTCCCGGAAACCGAAGCTGTTCGGGCTCCTTCGCAAGTGTCGAGGACTGCACCTCGACGACCTTGGCGCCATCGAGTCGGGAGTAGAGCCAGAGCGGTGTACTCTGGGACTCGCCACTCGCGTAGACCGGAGGCAGAACGCTCATTGCCCAAGCGCCGCCCACGATCACGCCGATGGCGAAACCGGTTCGGCCCATATTGATCCCTGCTTTCATCGCACGCTCTCCCTTCGCTCAGGATATCCGAACCCCCTGCGTCAAATCTCCCGCCAATCTTTTGCCGGTCCTCGCTCGATTCGACGTCCGACCTGCGTTACCCTCAGGGCCATGATCACTTCCGACGCGGTCCTGATCGCTTCTGACCACGCAGGCTTTGCTCTCAAGGAATCTCTAAAATCGCTCCTCCCCGATTTAAACTGGGCCGACCTCGGCCCCAGCGACGCGGGCCGCGTGGACTATCCGGATTTCGCCGAAAAGCTCGCGCGCGAAATCAGTGCCGGCAACGCGCGCCGCGGGATCCTGATCTGCGGGAGCGGCATCGGGATGTCGATCGCCGCCAATAAGGTCGCCGGTATTCGCGCCGCAGTCGTTGACCATACTTCAGCCGCGCGCCTCTCGCGCGAGCACAACGACGCCAACGTGCTCTGCCTCGGCGCGCGCTTCACCGCCGCCGAATACGCGGCCGAGATCGTGCAGACCTGGATTGATACCCCTTTTTCGAACGACGCCCGACACCTCGGTCGCGTGAACAAGATCAAGAAGCTCGACGCCCGCTGAAGGGCGCGCCAGCGGAAGGAATCCTCGATGACGTCTCAGACCCACGGTAATTTTCTCAAGAACCTTCCCGATGCCGACCCCGAGCTCTACGCCGCCATCGAAGGCGAGCACGAGCGCGAAGAAACCGGCCTCGAAATGATCGCCTCGGAGAACTACGCGAGCCGCGCCGTCATGCAGGCGCAGGGCTCGATCTTCACCAACAAGTACGCCGAAGGTTACCCGGGCAAGCGCTACTACGGGGGCTGCGCCAACGCGGATGTTGCCGAGCAGCTCGCGATCGATCGCGTGTGCAAACTGTTCGGCGCCGAGGCCGCCAACGTTCAGCCGCACTCCGGATCCCAGGCCAATATGGCGGTCTATCTTTCGCTCATGCAACCCGGCGACTCGCTCCTCGGAATGAGCCTCTCGCACGGCGGCCACCTCACGCACGGCAGCCCGGCGAACTTCAGCGGTAAACTCTTTAAAGCCCACCACTACGGGCTCCATCCTGAGACGCATCGTCTGGATTACGACCAGATCCGCAAGCAAGCGCTCGAGCTCAAGCCCAAAGTGCTCGTAGCGGGAGCAAGCGCCTATCCTCGTGTCATTGATTTTGCGACGCTGGGAGAGATCGCGCGCGAAGCCGGAGCGACCTTTGTCGTCGACATGGCCCATATCGCGGGCCTCGTTGCCGCCGGGGAACATCCGACCCCCGTCGGACACGCTACCTACGTCACTTCGACGACCCACAAAACCCTGCGCGGTCCCCGCGGTGGAATCATCCTTTGCGCGGCGGACAAACTCAAACCGGTCAACTCGTGGATCTTCCCCGGTATCCAGGGCGGTCCGCTCGTGCACGTGATCGCGGCTAAAGCGGTCGCCTTCAAAGAAGCGCTCGAGCCGGAGTTCAAATCTTATCAGCAACAGGTGGTGAAGAACGCGC
>JBEIOW010000135.1:0-5985 GCA_040377385.1 Bacteriovoracaceae bacterium
ATCTGGGAGAGAAATACTGCTTTCATGAAACCGCCTTTGGCGCCGCGGACGGTTGAAAGCGGGTGAGAAAATTTGGTGGAGCATAGCGGATTTGAACCGCTGACCCCCACAATGCCATTGTGGTGCTCTACCAACTGAGCTAATGCCCCACGCTCGAGAAATACCGGCAGAGACCCACGGTGTTACCCGGCCCGTTGGCCTTCGGCAAGGGGAATTCTAGGTTTTTCCATGGTCCGAAACGGCGCTCATCAGGGGGAGATTCGTTGGAGCGCACGAAGGGCCGTGATCAGCGCCCGATACAACGGACTCGAACTGAGCTCGTCCGACTGACGGGGTTGGTGTAGGCAAAGTTTCCGGGCCAGAAGACTGTTTGGGCCGAGTTGGTGGGATAATAGGAGGCAGTAGCGTCATTGTTGCCGTCGGGCACAACGTGGCGGATCCCGTGGATGACGGCCAGGTAGGTGTCGTCCGCGGTCGGCACTCGCCAGCGCACCGACGGATCCGTGTTGCGTCCCATTCCCCCTTTGGCTGTAGCGTAGGTTCCTGTGCCAAAGTCTTCCCCGGCTACTGAGGAGGTCAGAACGCCGTCCTCAGCGCACGCGGACTCCGTATTGGCGGAGCAGTCGACCCCGCCTGCGTTCTCCTGGTTGCCGGTCGCTCGACACCAAGTGACGTTGGCGACCTGAGACGACCAGAGGTAGCCAGTTCGCTCATCGCGCCAGACTTCTTTATTGGCCCCGATCCGGGAGACCAGCTTCCACGTGGAAAATTCCAAGCTATTCGCGGCGCCGGCTTTGGGCCAGGTCGCATCTTCACCGTTTTTGCTCACCAAAGCGCAATCTTCGATGCGGGCCTCGATTGATCCTGTCGTGCCGCAGTCGACAAAACCGCCTCGTACGACCGACGTGACCGCGGTGATTGCACCGGTGGTGAAGCTTGGGATCTCCGAGCGGTTCGTGAGGTCGTTCGGCGTCCAGGTGCCACCGGCAGTCTCGCATTCTTCTCGATCGGAACGAGTGGCGTCCGAGCAGGACCCTTCGCGGAGCACCGCTTGCTGCGAGGTTGCGGCAACGCTCGTACTATAAGGAATACCGGTGACGAGGAACGCTCGAGACGTGAGCGTCCCGAGGATCCGCGCACCACTGCCGTCGAGAGCTTCTTTGCCTGCAAGGACTTCGCTTGCGGCCGCACCATCGGAGAGCGTTGGCAGGTTTACCGTCGTTGCCGGCGTGGCCTCGCTGGTGGGGCAGTTCGCCGAGGTACAGCGGATGTACATGGGGCTACAACCTCCTCCGACGAGGAGAGCAGCAGCGCAAAGAAGGACGGCGACCGAGGTCGTCGCATTCATGACAGCGGGTCTCCGGTTCCCCGCTTAAGGTAGATCGGAGTCCGAGGATGAATCTGAAGCGTATTTATTTTATAATATTTAAATAGTAATTTCTAAGGACCCGTCAAGGAAGGCGCGTTCACCCGATAGCGGTAGCTGATCCGGTCGAAAATGCTGATTCTACGGTCTTCCGCGATCTGTTCGGCTGATTTGTGCTTCATCAGGAAGTCGATTTCGCGCACGCCGGAGGCCGTATCGGAAGCGGGCCCACGCGCCGCCTGACCGAAGGCCGCTTCCATGAGCTTAGAAAAGTCGGGACCGGTGTCAGCAGCTCCGCCGCCAGCGCCTACCGAGCCACGGCCTTGAGCATAGGCGGCATCTACCGGGGCGCTCAGGTTCGGGTCGAACGCGGGGTCGAGTTTGGCCGCGGCCGCCTTGAGCTGTCCTTCGAGCGATGCCGTGTGAGCGGCGTCTCCGCCACCGAAAGCTCCGGCAAAGTCAGAGGCACCCAGGCCTCCTTTTTCTTTCATGAGCTCGCCGAGCGTGTGGCCGGTTTTCTCTTTGTAGGTTTCCGCGAACTTTGGGTTCTGAACGAGATCCGGCAGTGCTCCGCCCTTCGCGGTTGCGCAAGAAATCGTCGCGCCCGTATCGCCGGTCTTGGCCGTCGAGCAAATCTCGTCCGCGGACTGGGCGAGTCCCGCATCCGGAGAACTATATCCGGCGGAGCCTCGTCCCCCTCGGGAGATGGCCGAGCCGATATTCGCGCGTTGTGCGGCGACCGTCGCGCTTGGCGATGTGTCGGTTCCGGATCCCATGGAGTCATAGAGCCCGATGACCTGGTTCCAGCTCGAGTCGTACGCGGAACGCAGACTGCCTTGGGCCTGTTTTTTCTGCATCGCTTGAAGGGCCGCGTAGACGGCCGTTCCGTAACAGTCTTTCTTGCCCTGCGAGGCGTTCTTGCCGGCGACCATTCCGCCGATCGCGCCCCCGATCATCTTGCCGCCCATGAAGCTCATGAGGAGAGATTGAAGTTCTTGCGTCTTCATGGCTTCGTTGACCGTCGCGGCGATCCCGCCACCCATGCAAACCTGTTGGCCCCAAGGCATCGAGCATGTCGCCGCGCAAACGACGGCAACTCCGCTCCAGATCGTGGCGAGGGATTGGTTGGCGTTGAGGCCCGATTTGGCTTGTTGTGCGGCTCGGCAGTGGGCGAGGAGCTGGTTGCTCGCGTTCGGATCCTTGAGCACCTGGTCCGCCTCGGCACGTTTGCACTCCGCGGTCATCTTCCAGTTAGGGTCGCGCGCGGCCATGTCCGCGCATTCACCTTCCGTTTTGGTGTTGTTCTTGAGGATGGGCCCGCAGACGGCGTCAAAGCCCATTTTCTTCGGGTCGAATTTTTCGTCCGCGGCCTTTTGCGCAGCGGCGGCAGTGCCGTCCGGATCGAGCGTGCCGGGAGTGATGTCGAGCGCCCAAGCACTGGTGGTCATCGCCGCGAACGTAAAAGTGACTCCCGCGACGAGCGCGCGAGTGAGCGAAGTTCTTGGTTCCGAGAAGATCCCCATTCTGAATTCCCCCTGCATTCCCCTGAATCCAAACCGAGTCTGAACGTGCTCGCGCGATTAGCGACCGACGAGCCCCTTGCGTGAACGGACCTGATACGCATCGTGAACCCGCTGAAACAGGTTTGCGCTGCGATCCAGTAGCGAGCCGTCATCTGCCGCTTCGGCTGCGGCCGGAGTGCGCGAACCGTAGTCGATGATTCCGTTCTTGGCGCCTTGATCGTCGGCCTTAGGAAGGAACTGCGCGAGCAGGCCGGAAAGATCCGGTCCGCCGCCGCCACCACCGGCGCGAGGTGCTCCGCCCATGCCTTGGCCGTAGGTGCCCGAGACTTTGTTGCCGGACTGGAGGTTCGCGTAGGACGCGCCTTGTTCTTTGTCGTTGGAGTCCGTGGACGGCCCGGTGTTGCTGCTGCCTCCGCCGCCTCCACCTCCGCCACCACCCGAGCCTGCTCCGCCACCGCCGCCGCGCTGGAAGTCGCCGATCTCAGCCGTTGGGCCAATGGGCGCTTCCGCCGGAGCGGGGGCCGCGAAAGGGTCACCCAGGTTGCCTTCTTCCTCCGCCGATGCGACCGAGGCCGTAGCAGCTGAGTTTTGTTCGGAGTCGCCGCTCACGATCGGATTCGTGCGAACGGTGCCGCCTTCGCTCGGAAACTCATCGGCTGCGAAGCTGAAGCTTGGAGCGGCTTTGGGTTCGAGCTTTTCCGCGATCTGATCCAGGGTCGAAGCTTGTTTGTTGAGAAGGTCGCCTTTGATGAAGCTCATGATGCCCTGAAAAAGCTGACCATCGGCTTCGGCTTTGGCTTTTTTGGCCATGGCATTTTGCTCTTGGGTGGCGCTTGCACCAATTTTCACGAGCGCACTTCTCGCGGCGGCTAAGCGCGTATCTCCATGCTTAATCCGCTCATCGATCGCCTGCGTGCAGAAGTTCATTTTTGCCGCGAAGCCCGCAGGGTCATTGTAGGCAGCGGGGCAACTGCCTCCGCCATCGTAACAAGGGATCATATCGGGTGTTTTGCATTGAGCGGGCAGATCTCTCAGTCCGTTCAATTGTCCGTTCACATCAAAGTGTTCGAGCGCACGTTTGGCCAGCTCGGGTTTGTCGCCGTCTTTTTCGCGGTTGGAGACGACGTAGCCGTGACCGCTGTCCCGTCCGTCGCCGATCGCATGAATGGCGATATCGCCTTGGTTGAGTTTTTTTCCGCGTCCGATCTCATCGACAACGGATTCTTCAACGGCCTTCTTGCTCAACTGTTCTTGGATCTCCTTGGCGCTGCGCTCGTGGTGGCGCTTTTTCTTGTTCATTTCCTCCATGTAGTAGAGCTGAACCGCGCCAGTCACCATTTGGACGTTCGCCGCTGTGCGCGTCGTGTCGGCTGAGCCCCGGATGGCCGCGGATTGGGTTCCCTCTTGAAGGGCATTCGTCTGTGCGTTTTGTCCCGCAATGCTCGTTACCACCGAGCCGACCGCGTAGGCCCCTTGGTTGGCTTGGCTGGTCTCTTCGATCTTTTTCTCGGTGCCTTTGCAGTCGTAGCGACCTTCTCCGATGGCGTCGGAGTATTTGCACGGGCCTTCTTCGAGATAGGCGGCGGTCTTTACCTTGCCGGGACTATACGCTTGGCCCTGGAATTCTGCTGAGCCAGGCTGACTTTGACTTTGGGCTGGGGTCTGAGCGGCGGTCTGAGTTTGAGTTTGTGGATTGCCACCGGCCAAGCCCTCGTTGTTCTGTTGGTCGCCGGCGTTCGGATCGTTGGCTACTTTCTTCACGCATTTATAACCCTTCAGGGTTTCGCCCAATCCATCTTCGGTCGAAGACTTCTTTCCGGTGAAGCTGACGTAGCCAGGGATACCGCTGAACAGGAACGTGCAGCTCGGTACCCGCACCTGTTCCTCACCTTGCGCGCAGGGGGGCGGGGATTTTACCAAGCAGCATTGCACTCCGGGCGTCGACGAAGTGTCGCAGCGCTGATAGGCGGCAGAAGTTTGTACAGAGAAGACCAGTTTGGCGTTCGGGCTTGGGAGGCCTTTCTTCAGACCGAGGGCTTGTGCTTCGGCTACGGTCAGTGCCCACGCGGGTGCGGCTTGCAGAAGTAGGAAGGCGCCGAGCGCGACCCTGGCGGCTTTGCTCGCGAAGGCGGTATTGAAAATCGGCTTTTGTCGGTTCATCGGTCAGCTCCCCTGATTCGCGTTCCGGCCTCCCCGGGCCAAACGCACCCCATCCTTTCCAGTCTATACATACAGACCAAAATGATCAACTATTTGGACTTGTTTTCGGCGAGGACGCTTTTATCGCCTCTGAAGCAAAGGGCTTTCCTGTGTCGATGGGGACACATGCTGCGCATAGCTAACGACCTGCGTTGCGCACGAATCGGGGAAAAACTACTGGTCGAGCTCCGGACTGCGAGCGCCGGCATCGGCCGCGAGTGAGTTGTCCCGCCACGCTTCGAGGGAGTGAATGACTGTAATTCCAAGGGGACTTCTGCGGATCGTGCCGGTTCAGCCAGAGTGCGGCTGCGCCCTGTGATTTCTGGTACGTGCCTTGCTCAAGGCCAGCGTCTTGATTCGGTCGCGCGGGCCTCGGTCCGCGCGCCAAGCCAAGCGGGCAAGGACTTTCCTCGCGGGAGTTTTTGCTCCTTGTTGTGAGCCGCAGTTCCTTCGGGGGGAGGGGCTGCGGCTTCGCTTTTTTCGGAAGCGTTGGCGCTGACCTTCGGCGCCGAAGGCGACCGACGAATCTCCGGGAAAACCTGTCGCGTGACATGGCGATGGTGCGCGCGGCAAAGCAATCGGAGATTCGTCTCTACCGTCTTCCCGCACATCGCGTAGGGCTGCCGATGATCCACTTCGAGTCCATAGGCCGAGCCGCAACGTCTCCCGCTCCGGCGATCTTGATATGCACAGGTTTGATCTCTTCTGAACACGGCCCTTCTTTGGGTGGTGCTGGGAAGGCGGCGATCTGGATTCACCGGCTTTTGTTTTTTATCTTCCTGAGCCGCGGGATCGATTTTCTTCAAGGTGAGCTTAGCCATCTGGGCCACGGTTTCTTCAATCGTTCCGAGAGCCATTAACGACTGAATGCGCTTCAGATCCTGCAGCAAGGTCTCG
>JBEIOW010000588.1:0-1564 GCA_040377385.1 Bacteriovoracaceae bacterium
CCGCTGCCTGTCCGCGCTGAACGGACTGCAGACTGCTCGTTGCGGTCGATTGCGCCTGAGTCGCCGCCTCGACGCTCTTCTTCACCATCGCGTTGATCTCATTCACGGCTGCGGCCGTCTGCTGGACAGCTGACGCCTGCTGCGTCGTCGCATCGGAGAGCTCTTCACTCGAGCCGTTGATCTCCTTGGCCGCCACGGTGACAATCTGAGCGCCACCGGCCATCTTTTCGGCCACACTGGCCAGACCCCGCGCCAAGCGACGCGAGAAGCTGATGGAGATCCAGATTGAAATCGCCATCACCAGCAAAAAGGTGAGATAGAACGCCCGAGTTGCCGCCGTGACCGCTGCCAAGGCCTCCGAAGCTTGATTGGTGACCACGACGTTCCAACCGATGGAACGGACAAACTTCGAACCATCTACTGGCGCAAATCCAACTACTTTTTCCTTCCCGGTAACGGCATCATCGGCCAGTACCCCGTCAGACTCCGCCGCAATGACGCGCGAAACCACCGGGAGTTGTTGCGTGAGGTTAAACTTTAAAAGTCGATCGTAGTCGTGCGCGAGACCCGTGGTGCTCTTTCCGTCGAGATTCGGGCGAAACTCGTAAAGAAGCGAGCCGTCCTTTGACGTCAAATAGATCTCCGACTGAGAGAGGCGATCGTGCTTCATCAGGCGGTAGGAGTCTTGAAACGCCACTTCGATCCAACGAGATCCGGCACGGTTGGTAATCACACCGATCGTCTTCCCCTTGGAGTCCCGAATTGCGGAGGAAAACGAGTTTCCGAGCCGTTTCTCTGCGAACACGGTGCTGACGAAGGGGTCCACATTCATCTCTTCGACGTAAGTGCCGACGAAAGCCTTGTCCTTATCGTCGGTGGTCTTCCCACTGATCACGGACTGGAACCAAACTTCCTTCGAGTAGTCCTTTCCGTAGAGTGAGGTGACTTTCAACGTTTTGCCGTCGGGGCCTTTGTCGTTGACCGCAACGAGATCGCCTTCCGTATTGACCACCATGATGAGGTCGTAGATCCCGTAGAGAGCGACATATCCGTTGAGCGCCGCTACGATTTCGTCACGGCTCTTGACTTGACCCTGCACGATTGGGTTTTGGGCAAAGGCTTGAACGTCGCCGTACCGTTCGAAGAACTGGGCTCCGATGGCGTCGCTCAAACCGACCGCGCGAGATTCAAAGGAACTGAGAATCGATTCACGATCTTCGCGCACGATGTAGCTCAAGATGCCAAAGCAAGCGATTCCCAGAAAGGAGAGCGTGCCGAGAGTCATGAGAATCAGACGGAATGAAAGAGATTTGTTTTTCAT
This sequence comes from Bacteriovoracaceae bacterium, assembly GCA_040377385.1. Taxonomy (GTDB): domain Bacteria; phylum Bdellovibrionota; class UBA1018; order UBA1018; family UBA1018; genus JBEIOW01. Next base: position 1,322 of record JBEIOW010000588.1, read on the forward strand.
GTGAGTACCCTTACGCGGCCTTTCCTGAAGCTGACTGAATGGTTCTTTGGTCGGCTAGGTTGAGCGACCGCGCGATGTCAAGAAACAGAGTGAGCTTGCCTTCGCCTTTAAAGACGCCAGTGATTGCATCGGCATTCTTGTTGCCTTGGATGTCAGGTCGCTCGGATACCTGATTGGGCTCGGGGTTCAGGACACTGTTGACTGAATCCACCACGACGCCCACGCTCATCCCCGCGATGTCGC
>JBEIOW010000427.1:0-2690 GCA_040377385.1 Bacteriovoracaceae bacterium
CCAAGCCCAACGCACCACGCGCCACACTTCCGGATGACTCCGGACTGCGGGGTTACCCGAAAGCCAATCGGCCCAAGCGCGACGATCTGAAATTCAATGACGAGCGGCCGTCGAAACCTTCCCGCTTCGAACGATCAGGAAAACCAAAAGGGCGCCCTGATCGAGAAGATCGCAACCGTTCGTCGGCGCGCGGCGGCGGGAACACCCGCGGTGGACGTCCCGGAGGTCGCCCGGCTCCTACGGAGCGTCCATCTAAAAGAACCGCGCCTAAAACCGCTCCCACTTATGGAACCGACGGCACCCTCCGCCTGCGTGGCGTGATCGATAAAAACCGCAAAGGGTTTGCCTTCCTGATTTTCGACGACTCCCGCTTTGATGATCTCTTTATTCCACCGCGCGAAGCGGACAGTTATTTTCATGGTGACCGCGTCGAAGTAACGCTCAACCGTGACAACGAGGTGGAAGCCTTCAATGTCATCGAACACCGCTTTCGCCAGCTCGTCGGCCGTTGGTCGCCGCATCCGTCCGGACGCGTTGAACGAGGCGGTTGGGTCATCTATGAACGCAAGCGGGCCCGCGAAGAGGTTTTTGTATCCGCACCTCCTGCCGGCCTAATGCCCGCCGACTGGGTAAAGGTCGACTTAAAATACCCCGATTCTGGCCTCACTGAACTTCGGGGCGAGATTCTCGAAGTCTACGGCTCGAATCTCCCGCCGAGCGCCGATATCGGTATGGTGAGCGCGGAATTCAATCTGACCGAAGCGCACTCACCTGAAGCGGAGGCTGAGGCAAAATCATTCCGTCTTGATGTCGACGCCGTGCTCTCCGAGCGCACTGACCTTCGTCATATCCCCTTCATCACCATTGATGGAGAAACTGCGCGCGACTTCGATGACGCGGTTTATGTGGAACGAAAAGGTTCCGGTTACCTCCTTTGGGTAGCCATTGCTGACGTCAGTCACTACGTGAAGCCCGGCACGGCACTCGATAGCGAAGCCTACGCCCGTGGAACCAGCGTTTACTTCCCGGAACGCGCATTTCACATGCTTCCACGCGCTCTCTCGGAAAATCTTTGCAGTTTGAAGCCGAACGAACCCCGCCTAGTCATGGCCGCGAAGATCGAGATCGATCGCGCGGGCAAGCCGATCGGGACGGAGCTTTTCGAAGGCATTATCCACAGCCGTCGCCGCGCGACCTACAACGAGATTCAAAAGGAATCCGAAGAGAACGAAGGCAATTCGAAGTGGGAATATGCGCCTCACGTTGAGCTCTACCGAATTCTTCGCAAAGCCAGAAACCAACGTGGTTCCATCGACTTTGATCTTCCGGAAGCGGAACTGAAAGTCGAACCCACCGGTGAAGTCATCAGCATCAAGAATCGCGCGCGCCAGGACGCGCACCGCTTGATCGAAGAATTCATGATCATGGCGAACGAAGCCGTGACCGAGTGGGCACTCGCGCGGGACTGGCCTTTCATTTACCGGGTCCACGAAGAGCCTTCTGCGGACGCGCTCAAAAAATTCTCGACGCTCGCAAGAAACGTCGGCGTGCAGGTGAAGTTCTCCATGAACGACAACCTCAGTACAGCCCTCAACCAGATCGTTCAGCAAATCGAAGGGCATCCGGCGCAATTCATGCTGAATATGGCGATGCTGCGTTCAATGAAGCAGGCAATCTACACAGCGGCACATGGCAGCCACTTCGGTCTGGCTTCTAATGCTTACACCCATTTCACCAGTCCGATCCGCCGGTATCCCGATCTCCTCGTTCATCGCATGCTCAGACAGGCTCTGCGAGCCGAGCAGAAAAAACTCCCAATGCCGTCCAAAAGTGATCAGGACGTGATGGCGCAGAAACTCGAGGAGGCCGCCGAGCACTGTAGTCACCGGGAACGCCTGGCCTCCGAGGCCGAACGAGAGTCCATCAAGCTCAAGCAGGTGAGGGCAATGCTTCCTCGCATCGGCGATGAGTTCACCGGAAAAGTCATCGGCATGCTTGAAAGCGGTATGTTCATCCAGATCGAAGATCCTTGGGTGGAAGGAATGCTGACCCAAGAAGCGATGAACGATGACTTCTACCAGTTCCAAGAAGAACGCATGGTGTTCGTCGGAAAACGGAAACGCAAAGTCTATAAGATCGGCGATCCGATTCAGGTCGTCTGCGCGCGCGTCAGCTTGGATGAGCGTCAAATCGATTTCGCGCAACCCCTGGCCGCGAAGCCGCGTGCCGGCAAACCGGGGATGAGCGTCGAAAACCAATCCGACGAGTAGGCAAAAAACGCCCGGTTGTGCGTCGACCCAATTAGCGTGAAAATATAGGGATATGGAATTCCTCAGGACTGCCGGCCAAATCGGGCAGGCGGTCAAGAATGTGCAGCGCCTTCGACAGATCGTCGCCGTCTTCGCCAAGTACGGTTTCGTCGACATCGTCGAACGGATGCACTTAGGACGGCTGCTTCCGAGTCGTATTCGCGCATTCGCGGAAACACAAGCTGAGAAAAGCATCGCCGAACGCATCCGTCTCGCGTTCGAAGAGCTAGGCCCCACTTTCGTCAAGCTCGGGCAGATCCTCTCGACTCGTCCCGACCTCCTCTCCGAAGAATTCATCGAAGAGCTAACCAAGCTTCAGGACAATGTGCAGCCGCTTCCTTTCGAAGTCGTGAAGCGCATTCTCGAGACCGAACTCAAAAC
>JBEIOW010000259.1:0-4111 GCA_040377385.1 Bacteriovoracaceae bacterium
ATGGAGCTGGAGACGGGACTCGAACCCACGACCTACGGTTTACAAAACCGTTGCTCTACCAACTGAGCTACTCCAGCAAACCAGCGGAGAACACGGTCAAAAACTCGTTTCCACGAGCCTCGAACGACTTGGCGTAGAGCCGCAAATTTTCATCCTTCAAATGAAATGTCAATGCGATTTCGGTGACTTGGCGGCTGAGTTTGGAACGGCCCGGAAAGACCCTGGGCGAAAACCGACTTTTTCCCTAAAATTTTAGATGAGATGACGCAAGCTTTTGCCGTGGATCGCAAACCCAAGGTCCTCCTGATTCAGCATGCTGAACACGAGCATCCCGCGATTTTTCTCCGTGCGCTGGAGACTCAAGCGATTCCAAGTCATTGGATTCATCCTTACCGCGGTGACGGCTACCCTGAGCTCGCTTCAATTGGGGGCATCATCTCACTTGGCGGCCCAATGAGTGCCAACGATGACGAAAAACACCCGTGGATCAGCGAAGAATGCACCCTTCTTGCGCATTCCGCGCGGTCCAAGGTTCCAACGGTCGGCATTTGTCTCGGTGGCCAAATGCTTGCGCGCGGCTTGGGCGCAACCGTTCGCCGCAATACGGGAGCGGAACTCGGCTGGTGGAAAATTCAGGTCACGAACGAAGGCCGTCGCTGTCCCCTCTTCCGCTCGGTGGCGCCCGAAGCTCTCGTCTATCACTGGCACTACGACACATTTGAGCTTCCGAAAGAGGCCGTCTTATTGGCGAGCAGCGAAGGCTGCGCGCGCCAGGCATTCCGATGGGGCGAGTTGGCTTACGGATTTCAGTTTCACCCTGAGGCTGATCATCAGCTAGTGAATGAATGGTTAGACTGCCCTGATGTGCAAGCGGAGATCGCGCGCGAAGCTTCCGTCGTCGGAGCGCGAAACGTGCAAGCCGCACATCATCAGCGCATGACCGCGCTGCGCGGAGAGCTCGACAACCTCAAAATCTCGCTTTCGCTCACTCAGCTCTTTGAGTCCCGGACCTATTCCGGCATCGACCCTCTTTTCCACGATCAACTTGAAGACTGGGCGGTGAACAAGATCCCAGTGAGAATCGGGTACCTTTCGTCGAGCGGAGAAAAGCGGGAAATATCAGGTAAAATTCAGCATATTTTCACACTTCCGCCCGGAGTGTTTCTCGTGCTCCGGGAAGATGTGACCACACTGCCGTGGCCCTTCCGACTCGATCTGATTCGATCCGTTGAGACGGGCTAAGGAGTCCCGACCGCACCGCTAAGATGAGCGATACAAACTCCGGCTGCCACGGAGACGTTAAGTGACGTTACCCCGCCGCGAGGCTTAATCGCGCAAAGCAAATCACAAGAATCCTGAGTCAGGCGCCGCAAACCCTTTTCTTCATTACCGACAACCAGCAACCAGGGTCGGTCGCGCTGGATCGAGCGCAGATCGTCACGCGCGTGTTCCGACGTTCCTAAAATCCAAAGGCCCTCTTCTTTGGCGGCTTCAAACGCGCGCTGCAGATTGGCCACCGTCGCAAACGGGACCGTTTCGATTCCACCGGAGGAGACATCGTAGGCGGCGGCGTTCATCGGGGCTGCACGATCCTGCATCAGGACGATGCCTTGAACGCCAAAGAAAGCTGCGGAACGAAAAATCGCTCCTAGGTTGTGCGGATCCTGGATCTGGTCGAGCGCCAACCATAGCCCTTTTCCATCTTCGCGGTCGCGTGCTTCGGAGAAAAGCTCTTCGATCGCCACGGGCTCTTTCTCGCGGATCTGAGCTTCGGCGCCCGAACGACCACCGCCTCCGTCGTTTGCATGACGAGGTCCATTTTTGCCTGAATTTCCGCCGAATTTCAGAGGAGTGCCGAGTTTTTTCGCAAGAGCTTCGACCCGGTCCCAACCCTCGCCGGCAGATGAGGTGAGGGAAATCGACAGCACGTCTTTCGGGCGCGATTCGAGCGCGGCCAGCACGCTGTGAGGATTCTTAATAATGAGATTCAAGGCGACGACCCTTCGCCAGGTAGAGTCTTGCCAGAAAACTCCGCGAGAATTTTTTCAACGGCTCTGCGCCGATCTTTGGCCTGAAGAATAGGACGTCCCACCACGATGGCGTTCGCTCCATCTCGACTCGCTTCGGCAGGTGTCATCACCCGAGCTTGGTCGGCGTTCGAACTCCCTTCGGGGCGAATTCCGGGGACAACCTTGATGAGTCGAGGGGCGATTTCATTTGCGAGGGATAGCTCTTGAGGCGAGCAGACCAAACCATCCACTCCGCACTCTTGCGCAAATCGCGCCAGACTTTTCACGGAATTCGCCACCGTCGCGCGGGATCCCGCAACGGCCTGAGTTACCTGCGACCACGACTCATCATCGAAACTCGTCAGAACACTCACGCCCAGTATTTTCGGGCGTTCAGCACCGAACGACTCAATGGCCTCGCGTACCGCTCTGATCATCTTCGAGCCACCTGCAAGATGAAGCGTAAAATACTCCACCCCGAGCTGGGCAGCTTGCTTGGCGCCTTGGGCAACGGTGTTGGGAATATCGTGAAACTTGAGATCCAGAAAAATCCGGTGCCCGTTGGCGGTGAGAGTACGGACCCAGTCAGGACCCGCGGAGAGAAAAAGCTCGAACCCCACCTTATAGATCACCGGAAGCCCGTCCAATTCCGCGATCACGCGGCCTGCCGAAACTCGGTCCGGAACGTCCAGAGCCACGATGAGTTCAGTCGTTGGCGACTTCGTCATGTCGATCAATAGGAACGGGCAAAAATCGCCCGGACCGTATTTCCTTTCTGGCCCGTCACGATGCAAGGGCTGCTGTCGCGGATCGGTTGATACTGGTCATCCAGAGGCAAGCAGCGCACGGTGGCTTTGCATTCTTCCTTGAGCTTAGCTTCGGACTCGGGCGTCTGGGCCCAGGATCCGACGTAGAAACCACCTTGTTCTTCGAGCTTCTTCTTCATCTCGTCGTAGGAAGAAACCTCGTGCGTGTTTTTGTCGCGGAAGGCGCGAGCGTTCTCAAGCAGCTCCTTCTGCATACGTCCAAGCCACTGGGCCACGAGTGTCGGCGCCTCACCGAGCGGTATAAACTCTTTTTTACCGAGATCACGGCGGGTCATCACGACCGTGCCCTTCTCTAGGTCCTTGGGCCCGAGCTCGATCCGGATCGGAGTACCGATCAGCTCATGCTCGTGGAATTTCCAGCCCGGCTGTTTGGTCTCATCCTTATCCACGAGAACGCCGATTCTGTAGCCGAGAGCGCGCGCGGCATCGGTATCTTGGATCTGCTGCGCAAGCCGGTCACACGCTTCGAGGACCTGCGCCTTGGTCTCGGCTTTAGCCATGATCGGAACGATCACGACGTGCGTTTCTGCCAGTTTTGGCGGTAAAACGAGGCCTTTATCGTCGGAGTGGGTCATGATCACGCCACCCACTAGACGGGTTGAGACGCCCCAGCTCGTTTGGAAAACATGCTTCTGTTTGCTGTCCTTATCGAGAAACTTCGTGTCGAACGCCTTAGCGAAGTTGTCCGAGAGATTATGCGAAGTCCCGGCCTGAAGCGCCTTCGTATCCTGCATCATCGCTTCGATGGAGTAGGTTCGAAGGGCACCCGCGAACTTCTCACTCTCTGATTTCCGACCAGGGATCACGGGCATCGCCAGCGTCTCTTCCGCCATCGCTGTGTACACGCGCAACATCTCGCGAGTCTTCTCTTCAGCCTCGTCCAACGTCGCGTGACAGGTGTGGCCCTCTTGCCAGAGAAACTCGGTTGTCCTCAGGAATAGTCGCGTGCGCATCTCCCAGCGGACGACGTTGGCCCACTGGTTGATCATCATCGGCAGATCCCGGTAGGACTGAATCCACTTGGCGAACATCGAGTTGATGATCGTCTCGGACGTCGGCCGCACGACGAGTTTTTCCTCGAGGTCCTTAGCGCCCGCGTAAGTGACGACGGCGCATTGGGGCGCGAAGCCTTCGACGTGTTCCGCCTCTTTTTTCAGGAAGCTCTCGGGGATAAAGAGAGGGAAGTAAGCGTTACGCACTCCCGTCGCTTTGATCCGCGCATCCAGATCGCGCTGGATTCGCTCCCAGATCGCGTAACCATTGGGGCGGATGACC
>JBEIOW010000302.1:0-3649 GCA_040377385.1 Bacteriovoracaceae bacterium
CTTCCGGCGGCGCTTTTATTTTCTCTGCATCCCTACCGTGTGAGTCCTTACCACTATTTTATCGCACCCCTCGCGATCGCGGTCGTGTTCCGACCGGGACTTTTTCGCGCGTGGTCTTACCGCGTGACTTCGATTTTGCTCGGGGGGGTGGCCGTTCTGCTTGGCGCGATCTTAGGCCCCACGGGGCTCGAGCTCATCCCGCAGGTTTGGGCCGCATTTTGGATCGGGCTCGCGATTGCATCGGTGCTTTTGGCTTGGGGATGGGGTCGTCTGGGCGACCGCTCCCGCCAAGATGGATTGATCCTCTTCACGATTCTGGGTTTGCTGTTTGTCGGAGCGTTTCGGGGGTCCGCCTCGGTCTTGGGCGAAGCGGATATGGCGGGATTGCGTGAGGCGGTCTCGCGGATGGACACGGATCAGCCGCTTGCCGTCTGGGATGCCCATCGCAATATTTGGAACGAAGTCGGGATGTTCTCAGCGATCGTCGAGCGACCGCTCTTCCGCCGGTATACCTACGAAGAGGCGGAACGGTTTCTCATCCAGGGCGGCGGTTTGATCCTCAGCGATGATCAAGTGGAGACGTACTTGGACCCGATGAAGCGCGCGCTGCGTGAGCGGGGAGTTTCGTTCTCGGAAGTGCCGTGGGCGCGCTGGACCACGCGTCGCAAACTCTCGATAGCGCCGCTGATTAAGCACTCTCTAGCCCGGATGATGGGTTTCAGTGCGGCTGAGGGATTGCTGCCGGTCGGGCATTCCTGGCTACAGAGAAAATTCGTGATTATCTGGGCGGATTCGACCAGCGGGGCGCCACGCAGTTCCCCAGGCCAAACGTCAGACGGCGAGTGAACGTTCCGTCGACGTTCGTCACGTAGATGTTCTTCCCGCCGACCCGACTCGAGCTGAAAACGATGAAGTTGCCGTCGGGACTGAAGTTCGGGTCTTCGTTGTTGCCCTGATTTTTGCTCAGTCGCTCGATGTTGGAGCCGTCTGGATTCATGATGAACAAATCGAAACGCCCGTCGATCCATCCGGCAAATCCGATCTTGTTGTTGCGAGGGGACCAGGTGGGAGTCGCGTTGTACCGACCCGCGTAGGTCAGGCGCGTGATCGAGGTACCGTCGATCCCCATCTTGTAAACCATAGGCTGTCCTGCGCGGGATGAGACGAAGGCCATCTGGCGGCCATCGGGGCTCCAGGTCGGGTCAACGTCGACGCCCGGCGAACTCGTGAGTCGGGAGACTTCGCTCGTGCCGGTATCGAGGGCGAAAACTTCAGGATTGCCGAGGAAGCTCATCGTGAGCGCGATTTTCTTTCCGTCCGGAGAATAGGCCGCGCCGGAGTTGATCCCGCGGCGATTGGAGAGGAGGCGAACGTTCTTCGTGCGGAAGTCGTACTCGTAGAGATCGATGTTTCGCGTATTGTCGCGGCGCTTGGTGAAGAGCGAGTAAGCGATCTTGGTTCCGTCCGGGCTCCAGGCGGGCGAGATCGCGAGCGAGCGGTGGTTAGTGATCTGCTGGACGTTGGTCCCATCAAAATCCATGACGAAGATTTCTTTTTTGCCGCGAACTTTCTCACAGACCATCGCGATCTTGGTTTGGAAGATCCCGGGAAGTCCCGTGAGCGCCGTCACGATGTCGTTGGCGAAAGTTTTGGCCAGGTTGCGCGCGCCATTGGCTTCGGCGGTGTAGCGCTTGGCGAGCGCGGTTTTTCCCGTACCGGTGTCGTAAACGTAGGCCTCCATGACGAGGGAGTTGCCTTGGCGCTCGATGGCGGTCTTAATGACGAAATCCGACTTGATGCTCGCCCAGTCCGAGAGACGGAATTTATCGAGCGTGATGCCGGCGCCGGCAGGTTCGATGAACGCCTTGGAGTCGAGGAACAGAAACAGATCCATGAAGAGGAGGTGATTCTTCACGGTGTCCACGATGGTCTGCGGCGCGCCCTGGAGGCCCGCGATCGGAGTGCGAGCGATCATGGAAGGGAGCGCGAGGACGGTCTTGCGGATCTTCGCTTGGCCGACCGCGATTGAGGCGCCTTCGTTGGCGGCTTGAGCGGGAGCCGTGATCAGCGCGCCGAGCGCGAGCAATGGGAGAAAAAGGGATTTCGGCAGCCGCATGGAAAACCTCCAGGTGAGCGTGATTAGAGTGGAAAGCGTACCAGAACCCCGTTGCGGAGCAAAGAAGCCGCGACGTGGCCGGGAGGAACGGGATAGGGCTCGGATGATTTGAGCGTGCGCTGAACTTGATCGTCGAACTGGGTGTTCCCTGACGCTTTCACGAATCGGAATGAGGAAATTTTCCCCCGCCCATCGATATACAGACGGACCTGGGCGCTGAGCTGCTGGCGCGAGAGCCAAACGGGCAGCGCCCAGTTATCGGCCAAGTGGTCGCGCAAGAGATCGAGGTAACTCGACTCTCCCGCCTCTCGCGCGTCATCGGCGGTCGACGTGCCGGGGGAGACGCGGTTGCCTTTGATCACGATGCCATCGTCGGCGACGTCGTTCTCGATGCGGTTCAGAGCTTTGATGCGGTCGAGTGCTGAGCTGATCTTCTTTTTGCGGTCTTTTTCCTGTTTCGCCTCGCTCGCCTTGGTTTCCTGCGCGTCTTTGGTCTGACTCTTGGGCTTGAGGACCATCTCGTCTTTGGTGGCGACGTTTTTGGCGGGCTCTTCCTTGGATTTAGGTTCGGGCGGGAGTTCGGCGGCTTTGGGCGCGGCGACCGTCTTGGGCAAGGCCGTCTTTTCCTGCTTCAGGAGGTCCGGCAGTCCGACGACATCCACGCGCAGCACGGGCGGCAGAGCGAGGGGTTCGTCGGAAGGAAGGATAATGCCCTTGGCGATCATGAAGATCACGAGCGCGAGGTGCAAGATGAGGGAGAGCTTGGCACCGAGCGCAAGATCGCGATCTTCGCCGCGAACGAGCTGATCCGCGGTGAGTGCGGGAGGAGCCGAATCTCTCGTCATAGGCGGGAGTTCGGGTCTCCAGGCTGCGTGACGAGGCCGACGCGATTGACCTTGGCTTGCTTCACCTCGGCCATGAGGCGCGCGATGAAACCATAGGGAACGGCCGCGTCCGCCTGAATGAAAACCTCGACGTTAGGATTCACCTGCGTGATCGCTTCCAGCCGCGCGCGCAAGGAACCGGGCGCGAGCGTATTGTCGTTCATCAGGATTTTCTGCTGTTTGTTCACGATGAGGGTGATCTGCTCAGGGACTTCGGCCATCGATTGCGCATTGGCTTTCGGCAAATCGATCTGGATCCCCTGCTGCATGAGGGGAGCGGTGACCATGAAGATCACCAGCAATACGAGCATGATGTCGACCATCGGTACGACGTTGATCTCGGCGATGGCGACTGGCGTTTGCCGACCGCGCGCATTTGAACCGGATGAGACGGACATTCCCATGGCGTGGCTCCTTCCTCGAGAGGCGGTTGATCAGTCGGTAGTGACGGCGTGGCCGCGCTTTCGGCCGAGCACGCTGCGCTGAATGATGTTCAGGAAATCCTGCGAGAAGCAGTCGATGTCGATGGCCATGCGCTTGATGATGCCTGCGAAGTGGTTGTAGGCGATCACGGCGGGAATCGCGGCTCCGATGCCGACGCCCGTTGCGACGAGGGCTTCGGAGATGCCGGGCGCGACGACGGCGAGGC
>JBEIOW010000231.1:0-4401 GCA_040377385.1 Bacteriovoracaceae bacterium
GGTGCGGGCGAATTCGCAGCGATGTCGGACACGGGACTCGATACGGGCAACGCTTCGACGCTGCACCCCGATCTGAAGCCAAACTTCGTGAAGGGCTATCCGGTCGGTTTCCTGAACTTCCTGTGGTGGCACGACTCTCAAGGCCACGGCACGCACGTCGCGGGATCCATCGTCGGCAACGGCGCGGCCTCCGACGGCAAGATCTACGGCGTTGCTCCGCAGGCCAAGTTCGCCGCGGGCAGCTTGAGCGTCCCGCTCGTGGATCTGCTGCTCTTCCCGCAGGACTTCAATAAGATCATCGGACCTGCGTACGAGGCCGGCGCGCGCATCCACTCCAACTCCTGGGGCGCGGCTTCTGAGCTGCTCTTCGGTGAGTACGAGACATACGCGTCCAAAGCCGACCAGTACATGTGGGATCACCCGGATCTGCTCGTGCTCTTCGCCGCCGGCAACAGCGGCCAAGACAAAGATAAGAGCGGTCGCATCGACGAGAACTCGATCGGCACTCCGGGCACGGCGAAAAACGTCCTGACGGTCGGCGCATCCGAGAACACGATCGCCGAAGGCGGCATCCAGAATGCGCATTCCACCCTCAATGGCGGCGACGTCAAGTGGGCGGCGGAGCCGATCGCGAGCGATACGCTCTCGAACAACGCAAACGGGATCGCGGCGTTCAGCTCGCGCGGACCGACGAAAGACGGCCGGATCAAGCCTGAAATCGTTGCTCCCGGCACGAACATCGTGAGCACGCGCTCGAAGCACAAGAAGGCTACGGTCCTCTGGGGTGCTTACGACGACAACTACGTCTGGGCAGGTGGCACTTCGATGTCGACGCCAATGACGGCGGGCGCGGCGACGATCACGCGGGAGTTCCTCAAGAAGGCTCGTGGCGTGACGAATCCATCCGGCGCACTCGTGAAGGCGACCCTCATGCACACGGCGGTCGATCTCTATCCCGGTCAGTACGGGGAAGGCGCGACCCAAGAGCTTCCCGCTCGTCGTCCGAACATCCATGAAGGCTGGGGACGCGTGAACGTCGACGCCGCTACGGCGCTGACCGCGGATCGCACGCTCATCGTTGACCAAGCGGTCGGCGTGGGCACCGGTGAGATGCAGACGTACTCGGTGGAAGTCGCCGAGGGTGGTTCGCTCATCGCGACGATGACGTACACGGATGCTGCCGGGGCACCTACCGCTGCCAAAGCGCTCGTGAACGACCTCGCTCTCCAGGTCATCGCACCGAACGGCCAAGTGACGGACAAAGCCGACGGAACGAACAATACCGAAATGCTGGAACTTTCCGGGCTCGCAGCCGGGACTTACCAAATCATCGTGAAGGGCCTCACGGTCCCGATGGGCAAGAACGGCAAGCAGCCGTACGCGCTCCTCGTGACCCGCTGATCGGCTCTGATGGATCGATGATTCGCAAAGACAGATGAAAAGAGGGCGGCCCCGGACTCGAGGTCGCCCTCTTTGCTCTGCCTCAGAAAGATTGATCTCAGAAAGATAGAAATGATGAAAAAGCTTACCCTGACGTCTTCACTGGTCTTGATTTCGATTCTGGGCTCGATCGGGCCAGGCGTCGTGTCGCACGCAGGGGACGAGCTGGATTGTTCGCAGCGTCTTCTCAATGAGTTGACTCTTCAATCCAACGAAGAGCCTCGTCGCCTACTGGCGGAAAAGGGGAATACGATCGTCGATCTGCGCTGTGAGACGAGCGACTCTCACGAAACCAGCGGACGTGAGGACGAAGTCACTTACAGCGCGCGTCTCGTTCAGTCGCTCAACCGCGAGAATCGCGCGATCGGCGCTGCGGATCGACTCGTCGGTCAGTTTCGACTCGGCTGCGCGTACGTCACCGCCCACGAGGGATCTCGGCCGCGGGTCTGTATTCTCGAGTTCCCTGGACCCGTCCCACCGAGAAAATGAGATCAGACCGGAAAGTCTATAAGTTACAATCACTTGTTGGGCAGCTATTGTTGACAAAAAAAGTCAATTAATGTAGAATCGGGCATCTCGCGGCTTTTGTAGGAGTACTCATCTCATGCGGATCCCCTTCAGATTCATCGGACTCGGCCTCACTTTCCTGCTCGGCGCCGCGGCGCTCAGCTTCTCGATTCAACCGATCCCCTCCGCAAAAAGCGCGGGAACCTACCGCGTAGCCATCCTTTCAGACCTGAACGGATCCTACGGCTCGACGACCTACGGGCCGTCGGTCACGAATGCGGTGAAGCGGGTGATCTCTTGGCGCCCCGACGTCGTCCTCGCTACCGGTGATCTCGTCGCCGGACAGAAATCTTCGCTGACCAACACTCAGATTCGCGCGATGTGGAAGAGCTTCCACAAGCACGTGAGCGATCCGCTGTTCAAGGCGGGCCTGCAGTTCGCTCCGTCTCCCGGTAACCATGATGCCTCTGCCGGCTCAGCTTTTGCGCGTGAGCGCGGGATTTTCGTCGAGGAGTGGAAGGCGCGCAAGCCTTCGATCGACTTCGTCGACGGCTCCAACTATCCGCTCTATTACGCTTTCAAGGTGGGTCCCGCGCTCTTCATCTCGCTCGACTCCACGATGGTGGGGCCATTGCCGAAGAAGCAAAAGGACTGGGTTCTCAAGACGCTGGATGCAAACGCTTCCATCCGCACGAAGATTCTGTACGGACATGTTCCGCTCGTCCCTTTCACGAAGGGCCGCGAGAGCGATTATCTGAAGGACCCCGCGTTTGAGAAGGCGCTCAAGCAACGGGACGTGACTCTCTGGGTGAGCGGCCACCATCATGGCTATTATCCCGGTAAGCGCGGAAGCCTGCGGGTGGTGAGCATGGCTTGCCAGGGCGATGGTCCCCGTCCACTCATCGGACAGACCAAGCGCTCCGACCGAAACGTGCTCCTCATCGAGCTCGACGACGCCGGCATCGTGAGTCTCGATGCCTACGGCGGCGCTCAATATGATCAGCTGATTCATCGCCACACGCTTCCGAAGTCGATCGGCTCAGGCGCGCTGCGGATTGATCGCGACGATCTCTAAAGATGATCTTTAAGCGCGATCGCTGATCACGACCTCATAAAAAGATCGCTCTGGGTGCGCTAAATGCTCGCCTTCGCGGCGATTTCTTCCGCGAAGTGGCAGGCGACGAGACGTGGGTTCATGCCCGGATCAAACTCTCGGAGTTCGGGTACATCGCTCGCGCAGCGGGCCTGGGCGAACGGGCAGCGCAAATGGAACGCGCACCCCGGCGGTGGATTGAGCGGCGACGGAGGCTCCCCCTGGACCGCCTGGCGCTGGCTCAGGCGATCTCCCTGCACGGAGGGGGTCGCTGAGAGCAAAGCTTGGGTGTAAGGGTGCGAAGGCTTCCGGAAAACCGCGTCGCGAGAGCCGTGCTCAACGAGGCGGCCGAGGTACATGACCGCGACCTCATCGGCGAGATGCCGTACGACGGAGAGGTCATGGGAAATGAAGACGTAGGCGAGCTTGAGCTCGTCCTGGAGCGCGATCAGGAGATTGATCACCTGAGCTTGGATGGAAACATCCAGTGCCGAAATAGGCTCGTCGCAGATCAAGATACGGGGGTGGAGGATCAGCGCGCGCGCGATACCGATCCGCTGGCGTTGTCCTCCGGAGAACATATGGGGATAGCGTTCGGCAAACTCGGGCCGCAAACCGACTTGCCGCATGAGTTCGACCGCGCGTTCTTTGCACTCCGCACGAGAGAGGGACGAGTTGATGCGGAGGGGTTCGGCGATGATCTCCCATGCGCGTTTGCGTGGGTTGATCGAGCTGTAGGGGTCCTGAAAAATCATTTGAATGGCGCGGCGGAACTCGCTCGCGGAGAGCGAGGAGGAGGCGCGGCCCTCGAGCGAGATCTCTCCTTCGGTGGGCGATTCGATCCCGAGCAGGACTTTAGCGAGCGTCGATTTTCCGCAGCCGGATTCTCCGACAACGGCGAGCGTGCGGCCGGCCTCTAGCCGCAAAGTCACGCCGTCGAGCGCTTTGACCCAGGCCGTAGGCTTGAGGAACTTCCGCACTGGGAAGTGTTTCTTGAGATTCCGGATCTCTAGAAGCGCACTGGTCATCGCGGGGTTCCTCGCGCTGTCTTCTCGCCAACTGGATAGAAACAACGGGCTTCGCTGTGAGCCTCGAGCACGAGTCGAGGTTCTTCCTTTCGGCATCGTTCCTGGGCGTATTGGCAACGCGGATGGAGCTGACAACCCTGCGGTCTACGCGCGAGATCCGGGACCATCCCGCCGAGTGAGGGCAGAGGCGCTCGATGGGGGAGATCCGCGTGGGCCGCGGGTAATGAGGCGAGAAGAGCCTCGGTGTAAGGATGTCGAGGTGCTCGGAGCACCTCACGGGTGACACCGGTTTCTACGATCTGGCCCGCGTACATCACGGCGATGCGGTCCGAC
>JBEIOW010000531.1:0-2013 GCA_040377385.1 Bacteriovoracaceae bacterium
CGCGAGCGATTCCATCCGGCTCATCAGCGCTTTTTCGGTCCGCACGTCAACTGCGCTCAGCGTATCGTCGAGGACGAGGAAATCCCTTCCCGAGTGAAAGGCGCGCGCCAGATTGAGGCGCTGCTTTTGCCCGCCGCTGAGGTTGATTCCGTTCTCGCCGATCTCTTCGGTGAGACCGCCTTCAAGCAGCGCAAGATCAGCGTCAAACTCCGCCCAAGCGACGGCCTCCATGGCGCGCGCGGGATCGGGTTCGTCGTCGAGCGCGATATTGGCGGCAAGCGAATCATTGGAGATGAAGGCCTCCTGCGGAACGTAGGCCAGGTGCCGCCGAAACTCCTGATGAACCTCCTCAATCCAAAGGTCGTGCCGCGAACCATCGGAGAACTCAATCAGGATTCGGCCATCCGTCGGTGGCATTTCTCCAGTCAGGAGCTTGAGGAAGGTCGTCTTACCCGATGCGATTTCCCCGAGGATCGCGGACTTGTCCCCAAGCTCAAGCGTGAGTTGAACGGAATCGAGGGCGAGTTTGGGTTCTTCACCGTAGCGGTAGCTAACGTTCTCGAAGTGCATCCGTATGGGCCGAAGACCCGCGAGCTTCGGAGGCTGCGAGGTGGGGACGTAGGCGTCACGCTGCTCTTCCTCAGTGAGGAGGTGCGCGATCCGTTTTACGGAGGGAACGGCCATGCCAAAGAGCCGGATCGTATTCGGTAGATGAGTGAAGTAGTTCGACAGATAAGTGATGAGCCAAATCGAACCGAAGAACGGCACAACATCGATTGCCGCTCCCGAGCGGTAGGCGATCCAGACTGCGCCCGCGATCGAGACCATCCACCAGGATTGGCTCAACCCGAAGAGCAGGCACATCAGAAAATGTTGAACCAGCGAAACGCGGCTGAACGAGCGCACTCGCGCGGCTACGTCGCTCTCGATTTGCCCGCTCCAGGAAAGAAACCGGATGAGGCGGATGTTCTTGACCCATTCGCCGGCGAGGGATGCGATTCCGTCCATTTGAGTCTGGACGCGGTCCTGGAAGCGCGCATTGACCGCCGCGAGAACTGTCGAGACCGGGAGGAGCGCCGCCATGAAAAGGAGCGCGGCGATTCCCATCTTCCCCGTGAGATGGATGAGGATCGGAGAAAGGATCGTGAGCGCCGCGATGGTCGGGATCAGGTTCCTCACTGCATTGTCAAAGAAGCCGCCGATGCTGGCGACGTCCGAAGTGACGAGAACTTTTAGATTCCCCGATGAATGGCGAACTCGTCTGCGTGCGCTGATCCGCAAGAGCTTTGCCGAGATCAAGCCGACGAGATGCGCTTCGATCGCGAGCCCGACATGCTGGCGCGTTCGGTCTCCGAAGAACGCGCCCACTTGCGAAAGCACGTTCATGCCGAAGAACACGAAGACCAATCCGAAGAGCGACGCTTGGCTTTGCTCGGGTTTGAGGAGGCTCATGCCGACGACGGTGGCGCCCGCTGCGGCGGCTGCAGCCCCGAGAGCGATGGCCATCGCCTTCCAGAGAAGCCGTTTGACGGCGCGGGCGGAAGAGAGCCAGAGCTTTGCGGCGCTACCCGAGCGGAGGAGAGCCAGCTCCGGGCGTTCCGGATCGGCGATGGCCTGGAGCGCTCGCTCGGTCTCGCGCGGGAGAGGTAGCTCCGGCGCGCTTTTCAACGCCAGCACCCGGCGCCGGAGCGCTGGGAAGTTCGGATAAAGGGGGAAGGAAAGCACGGCTCCAGAAGTAATGACGCAAGCTCCCGTTTACCACAAGGGCGGGATGGGGTCGGACGGGGGAAAACTCGTGTTTTTCCCGGGATTAGGGGGATTGGTCCCGGGCTGCGTTGCCCGAGGGTGAGTCGACCGATGGTCGACTCGGGGGTGGCGGTCGCTGGGAAAGACCGCAAGTGGTCTGATTTTATCAGGATTCGGTACCCGACTATTTCCTTACCGAGGGCGATGGTTTATACCCGGCGTTCGGGTCCGATGCGGAGAGATGGCCGAGTGGCTGAAGGCGCACGC
>JBEIOW010000333.1:0-3407 GCA_040377385.1 Bacteriovoracaceae bacterium
GAGGTATTGGACACTCTTTCCGCCTCGGAGCCATGGATCCGCGCACCCGGGATCCGCGCCAAGACCTCGGACTCCAACGTGTCTCTAGACTGAGCGAGGAGCGATAGACCCGCAAGCCGCTGCGCCACTCGGCGGGCCGCCGCTCCCAACGAAAGAATTCCCAGGACGTTTTCTGTTCCGCCGAACACCCCTCGCTCCTGGCTGCCCGGCAAAAATCCCTGCACGGTCTCCAACTTCCGCGCGTGCAGAACCCCGACGCCGGAAAGAGCACCGATCTTATGGCCAGACAAAGTCATCCAGTCCGCCCCAATCGCATCGATCGTGATCGGGAGCTTTCCCCAAGCCTGGGCCGCGTCGACGTGAATGGGAACTCCAGCGCCGCGCGCAAGTGAGCAGAGTCGCTCCAGCGGTTGGATCACGCCGGTCTCGTTATTGACCCAAAGCAAACTCAGGAGCGCGGCGCCAGTGGCCAAAGCTGCGCGAAACTCCGACTCATTGATGAGACCCGCGGCATCTACGGGGAGTTCCACGACCTCAATTCCGCGTGCACGGGCGATCGGGATCCAATCCCGAACCGAGGCGTGATCCGCAGTACCGACGAGCCAGCGCCGAGGCGCGCTCGCTCTGGATTCCAAAAGACGCGAAAGGATCGCGCCATTTGCGGAGGTGCCGGAAGACGTGAAGATGATTTCTCGTGAACGCTGAGGAGAGTCGATCCCAAGGGAGCGGGCGACGTCTAAACGAGCGAGCTCCACCTCGCGGCGAGTGTTTCGCCCCGCGAGGTGGATGCTGGAAGGATTTGCGAGAACTTCAAAAGGGCGATCCAGATGAACGAGGAGCTCCGCACGCCCTTCGGGCGTCAGCGGAACGCCGGCGTTGGCATCAAGAAAGATCGCGGGCCTTGGAGACATTGGCGGAAGCGGGCATTTGGATCCCGGCCGCGTCGAGCAGGCTGGCGGCCGACTTAGGCAGCTCCTGCGTTCCGCGGGCCTTGCGGATCAGGTCTCCCACGGAAGTCGTGGTGAGGTATTCCTGCATGATCAGCCCGAGGTTCTCGAAGTAAGTCTTCGTCAGGATGAATTCGACGGTATCGCTCTTCACATCGGTTGCGCCGATGAGGTCGCGGGCCGGGTTGATGTTCTCCCCGACGCTGACCAGAACGTCCTTGATCGAAATCTCATCCATCGACCGAGACAGCACGTAGCCGCCACCGGGTCCGCGAACACTCTTTACGACCGAGCCCTTGCGGAGGCGGCGGAAAAGTTGCTCGAGATAATGGAGCGAAATTTTTTGACGCTCGGAAATTTCCTGAAGACGAACTGGCCGACCGTTCGAATTGAAGGTCAGGTCCAAGATCGCTCGTACTGCATATCGACCTTTTGAAGTTAGACGCATGTTCTATTCCCTCTTTCCCTTTTCCCTCTCACAGATCCTGATCAATGAAATAGCATTGTGTACTTCAGGCGTCAACTACTTAGACACCACAGTGTCTTGATTCCCCACAAAGCCGCTCCAGGAGTGCTTTTAATAGCGTAGAGATTTACTCAAATGACTCGAGTTCTTCGGATTTGAACCGATAAGAAAGGGTACGGCTGCGGGTCCTAAATGAAGGTGGTTGAGGGCTATGTCTCAGAACCAACGGAATAAAACGCCAGAATCTCAAGACGTTAGCTTCACCGTCGACAACGAGCAAACGGGTGTTGGCGGGATGCCCAGCGTCAGCCGCTTGCTTGATCGGCGCAAACTCGCCGAAGCCGTCTCTAAATCCGCTCCGACGCCTCCTCCACGCACTCCCACCCCCAAGGGTCCTGAAGTTCCAGCCTATGCGCCTCCCCCGCCCGGTGGAGAGCTGGACCTGGGATTGGACCTTTCTGAAGACCCCTCCGCAGCGGCCCTCCTGGAACTGAGGCCCGAGCAGGGCAAGACCGAGGTCGTGACTCCGGGACGCAGCGGACTAGGACAGGTGGAACTCGATCCCAATGCCGTTCCCGACGAAGGGATTCAGCTCGATGCGCGTCCTCCTTCTTCCACTCGCGACTCTATCCACGTCGCGCCGACGGAGCCTGCGGTCGAAGCACTTCCCACTGTCTCCGTGAGTGATCTTCCGTTTGATCTTCCCGAACAGCACACGCCAACCCCTGACGGCAGCTCGCTGCAAAAGTCCGCTGCCCTGTTTGAACTTGGCCAAGCGCCTTCGGCTGAGGGCGCCTCTGCGCCAACGAGTACCGTGCTTGCGGAACCCGGCGCGCTCGAGATGGAACCGCTGGGTGGCGGCGTGGATTCGCCTGCACCTTCCGCACAAGCCTCTTCCGAACAAACCACTGATGAAGTCTTCGGTGAGATCCGCGCGGTCAAGCGTCGACGCGGTCCAGACGCCGGCCTCGCCGCGGAATACCGCGAGACGAGCTACATGGACTTACTCAGCGATACCGGCGGACTCACCCAAGCCTTGGGCGTGCTCTTTGACCAAGGCGCGACGGGAGCGTTGGTTCTGCAAGATGGTGGCGGAGAAGTGGTCGCCGCTCTCGGTATCGACGGCCAGCACCGCGGCGCGGTTTGGCGCGGGCTTCGCTGGAATCCCGGCACGGGCGGAGACCTTTGGGCCCAGCTGCTTCGCACGCAGGCGGTTGAAATTGGTCCTGCGGCTAAACTTCCGGAAGGCGCCCCCACTCCCGTCGTCACCCACATTCGCTCGGGTTTCCGCACGGCGATGGGCGCCGACGCCAATGAGACGCTCACGCTCTTCCACATCGATCTCCCGGCCTACGGCAAGGGTGTCCTCGCGGTCTTCTCGGAGGCGTCACTCACACCGAGCTTCACTACCGTAAAGCCGCTCCTGAAATCCGGTGGCAGCGCGCTGAAAGCCGCCTAAAGCCGAACCTGCTCGACGTCGACTGAACGACGACTCTCGTCGGCGGGATCAAACGCGAGCTGAACACGCCACACGCGACCCTGTTTGTAGCGTGACAAAAGCGACTGATACTCTTCTGTAAACTTTGAAAGCCACTCCGTCAGCACGATGGTTTCCGAGCGCTCCCAGAGCGCGGACTCCACTCCCGCCGACTCTAACTCGCTTGGACTCTCCAATCGATAAACGTCGATGTGGATCAGCGTTCCGCGCGGGGACGGGTACTCGTGCGCAATCGCAAAAGTGGGACTCCCCGCTGGCGGAAGCTCGCAGCCGCAAGCTTCGAGCAATGCGCGGGCAAAGGTCGACTTCCCCGCACCCATCGGTCCTTCGAGCAACACCCGGTCCCCCGCACGCAACTCGCGGCCGAGATCCTTGGCCAAGACCCCGAGGCCGACCTCAGAGCAGGACGGCGCGTGTTTCCAGAGGGAGGAGCGGCTGGACGTCTTCGTTTTTGATTTCTTTGAAGGCATTCTGGATGCTCTCGATGATGTCGGGC
>JBEIOW010000159.1:0-5397 GCA_040377385.1 Bacteriovoracaceae bacterium
CGTGGCGGCGAGCTGGAGATCCTGATCGATCGTCAGAATCAGGTTTTTGCCAGGGATCGGAGGGATCTCGCGGGCCTGGCTGAGTACGCGGCTCTTCGCGCCGGTGCGTTCCCGCTTAATCCGCCCGAGCGCATCCACTTCGACCAGCTGTTCGCCATCCACTCCGCGGAGGATGTTCTCGAGGCGCTGTTCGAGGCCGAACTTCCCGATTCGGTCGCCCAGGCGATAAGGGTTCTTCGGGTTCTTTTTATTCACGACGGGAAGTTCGCCCTGGTTGACCTCGCTGATGTAACCGAGCAGATGGGAGGCGACGTCGCCGTACACGTTCGTCCGTTTGATTTCCTGTTCGACCTGCACGCCCGGCATGGAGATCTTCCAGGACTCGATCTCGGCGACTTCGTCGCGCGTGAGGTCCGTCTTCACTTTGACCGGCATGAACGCGGCCTGCGTTCGGCCTTTTTGTAGGATCTCTTCGATCTCCTGTTTGGGCATCTTGATGATGCGCGAAAGGAGCGTGAGAACTTCTTCCTGCTGTTTAGACTCGCGCAGGTACTGGGGAATAATCTCGAGATCAAAGGCCGGACGGTTGTCGATCAGGAGTGTGCGGTTGCGGTCGAAAATCATGCCGCGAGGCGCGGCAATCTTCACGCGTTTGATGCGGTTCTCTTCGGAGAACTGGCGCATTTCGTCCCCCTTCAAAATTTGAAGGAAAACGAGGCGAGAAAGAATCAGGCCGAGACCGATGAAGACCGCCGCATAGAGGTAGCGGAAGCGGTCCTGGAACTCTCGGATTTGCTCTTCTTGTCCAAGGAATGCCATGGGGTTTTAGAGGCCTTCTCCTTCCAAGTGTAGCTCATCTTCGAGCAAGCGCTGCGCTTTTGGGCTCTTGTAAGTGGACCAGTCGTAGTTCTCGAGCCAGGGGAACGCGAAGTAGGCGAGAATCGACTGAGAGCCGAGCGCGGGCAAAAGCAGAAGGGATTGGTAGCCGAGCCGCGGAACCGGGGCATCGAGTAAAGAGAGCGCAAACCAAAGGCCGACGTGGTGCAAAACGAGGCAAATCAGGCTGAGGAGAACCCAGTGAAGTCGATTTTGAATAACAAAGTATCGTGATGCGCTGCGCACGCCCAGAAAGACCAGCATCGAGAGAATAAGGAAGAGGCCCTGGGGGGCACCGCTATGAATCTCGGCGATGTTCCCGAACACCAAGGTGAGCACCCCGCCCTCGCCGAATGGCCGCTTGAGCGCACACCAGATGACCAGGATGAGAATCGCATCCGGTTGAAAATAACGAGCGAGGGAGCCGGAAAAAACAGAGGTCTGAATCGCGATGGCCAAGATCGCAATCAGAATCAAGCCGGGTGTGTTGAGCGCTTTGAGGAGAATCCTCTTCACGGCGTGGACACCGGCGACGGCAGGACCGAAGGAAGGGGCGAGGGAACCGCGACTGGTGGGGGCGCCATTCCGATCGGTGCATTGGGTTTGGGTGCCGTGAAGGCAGGGGACTTCGAATCGCGCTCCACCTTAGGGTCTGATTTGGTGGGGAGGGTGGGTTCGATGGTGAACGATGTGACGATCAGGACCTCTTCGAGCTTCGAGAAGTCCACGCTCGGTCGGACTTCGACTTCCTGGGTAATCCCGAAGGATTTCCGGTTTACCTTCGAAACCGTACCGACGGGAACGCCTTTCGGGAACGTTCCCTCCAGTCCGCTCGTGATGAGCAGATCGCCCGGCTGGATGTCATCTGTCCGAAGCGCGAATTTGAGCTGAGCCACCTCATCGGTCAGGCCCTCCACCACTCCGCGCGCGCGCGAGCGCTCCACGATGGAGTCGACCGCGCTCAAGAGGTCGAGGATGGTCACGACGTCCGCGGTGCCGTTCGACACTCTCAGAACCCGCCCGACAATCCCTTCGTCGCTGACGACGGCCATGTTTGGCTTGATTCCGAACTCCTCGCCGCGGTTGATGCGGATCATGCGGAAGTCGTTCGAAACGTCCTTGGCGATGACGCGCGCGACGACGGTCTTGAGTTTGAATTGCTCCTGAAAGCCCAGAAGCCGCTTGAGTCGCTCATTTTCCTTCAGAGTCTCTTGCAGGCTGGCGATGGAGTTGAGGAGTCGGCGATTCTCCTCCAGCAGTGCTTGATTCTCGATTCGAGTATTGAAGAGATAGAGGTAGTTTTGCGCAAACGAAACGCTTCCATCGAGCACGGTGCGAATCACCATCTGGATCGGCGCGACGACCGCGAGGATGGCTTTATCGTAAAAGCGGTAATCCCTCGGGGCGCGGGTCGTCGTGTCGATCGCGCTGATCGGGATCAGTAAAAAGAGGAAAAGGAGGATGTAAAATCGGTATTCCCTGAGATACCTAATCATGTCAGCCTCATGGTAAACCTACTTTCAGGAAATTGACGCAAGGAAATTCACCCATGCTCTCGTTCATTCGCGACAAGTTCGGACCTGTCATGATCGGCCTCATCGTCGGTCTCATCGCCTTTGTCTTCATCGTCTCGGGATTCTTCAGCCCAAACCGGACGGCGGGCATTCACGAAGGCGCTGTGGCGGGTCTGGTGAATGGCGAGCCCATCGGGGTGCGCGAATACAACCGCGAGTTCGAACGCCGGATCGAGTTTTTCAAGAATATGACCGGTGGCCAGATGAGCGAAGCGCAGATTCAGGCGCTCGGACTCCGCGAAGGCGTGTTCAACGAGATGGTTCAGCGGAAGCTCATGTCCCAGGCCGCAGAGCGTAATGGCCTTCGCGCCAGCGACGAGGAAGTCCGCGCCCAGATCGCTCAGATGCCGGTATTTCTGAAAAATGACCGTTTTGACCCGCTTCAGTACAAGCAGGTCCTCCAGGCCAATAACCTGACGACCGCCGGATTTGAGAAGATGATCCGCGAAGATCTGTCCCTCCAGGGCTGGTCGACCTTCTTTCGGGATCGGGTCCGCGTGACGGATACTGAGGTCCGCGACGAGTTCATGGATTCCGAGGACCAGCGGGACCTTCGCTACGTCCTCCTGACGAATGAGGAGGGCGTGAAGCTCTTTTCCGTTCCACCTGCGGAGATCGAAGCCTTTCTGAAGGACGAGGCCAAGCTCAACCTGGCTAAGACCCGATATGAAGCCGCCAAAGATACGGTTTTTGCCGGCCGCAGTTTTGATCTAGCCAAGAATGAGATCGCGCGCGGTCTGATCGCGTCCGAGAAGCCCGCCGAGCTGCAAGCCATCCTTCAGAAGCTTGCTGTCGAAGTCGCGGCGGCTATGACCGCTGATAAGTCTTCCGACGCACGCGTGAACGAGATCCTTCGTGGAACGGGCGCAACCGTGAAAAGCACCGGCTTCGTCCCTAAGTCTGCGGGTTCATTGCCGGGCATCGGCCAAGCGCCGGAAATGCTCAAGGATGCGTTCGCAGAGAAGTCTCCGATCGATCCTAAAGACGGTGGCCGCGCAAAGACCTATTCCGCTGGCAGCTGGTGGTTAGTCGGGATCGTCGCGGGCAAAAAAGTTCCCAATCTCGCCAATCTCGACGCCAAGCGTGCGGAGATTCGGGGTCGGATTCTGGCCAAAAAAGAGCGCGAGATCTCCGAGGAGTTCCTGCGCGAGATGCAGAGCAAGGCCAAGATCGAGCGCAATAACGACGTACTGGGCAAGCCCGGTGCGGCACCGCAGGCCGGCTAAGGCCTGATCCCAAGTCCTGATCCCAAGTCCTGAATCTAGGGCCGATTCGTCGGCCTCTGAGGAGGGGCTAAATCAAGGACTGGGCGAACGCTTCGAGGCGTTCGAGGAAGAGCGCTCGCTTCTCGAACGGGAGCCCGTGACCGGCTCCTTCGAATTCTTCAAAACGGACCCGAGGGAACGGCGCAAAGAGTGCCTTTTCGAGGGCGTAGGACTTCGCATCCCAGACGCGGCTCAGGGCCCCGCGCAGAGCGAGAATGGGTAGGCCGTTTCGCGCAGCCTCCAGCGCCCACTCTCGCACCGAAAAGTCGTTTAGGGCCGCAAGCGTCTCCAGGAGAGCGTCCCGAGAGAACGGAAAGGTGGTCCGTCCGTTCAAATCGCTGATGGCGACGGCGGCGAGATAAGCGCCCATTGCCGGATCTGGGCAGTTTTCAGTCAAATACTGCCGCGCCTGTGCGCGACTTTCGAAGGCGAGGGGCAGGTTCTTGAGGAACGCAAAAAGCCCATCTCCGAGCCCACCGCCTGCCGGACCCGTGAGGCCTAGATCAATCAGGACGAGTCCCTGGATGAGTTCTGGAGCGAGGTGGGCGACGGCGCAAGCGGAGCGCACCCCCATGGAATGGCCGATGAGCAGAACTCGGCCTCTCCCTTCCGCGTGCAACGTATCGACGACGTCTTGTCCGTAGGCGAGGGGATGGTATCCGGAAGGGGTGCTGACTTTCTGGCTTAGTCCATGGCCCCGTTGATCTGGGGCGAGAACTTCATAACGCTCCTCGAGGCCAGCGGCGATCGGCCGCCAGAGCGCGCCGGTCCCGCCCATTCCGTGAAGGAAAACGAGCGTTTGTCGCGCGGAAGTGTCGTTCGCGGAGGTCGGCGTAGAGGGTGGCCAGCGGTAAAGATGGAGCTGCATATTGACTCTATAAAGTCTTAGATTAGCATGGCCCCCGTCACAAGACATTGCGCGCTCAACGTTACAAAAACCTGAACGTGCCTCAAGCCTCCAAAGCAGCAAGCAGCAGTAAGAAAAAGCAGTGAAGTCAAAAACTCCGACCCGCCGTGCATCTCCGAAGCCCACGAAGCTGACCCAGGCCAGCTCTAAGAAGACGGCGTCCGCACGTAGTGTGGGCGAGCCGTCCGGACCGCGCATTCTGGCGCTCGGCACGCGCTCTCCGGCGAACTGGGACTTTTCTGAACGCCTTCGGCTCGCCCGCCTGCTCCATGACAAATGTGAGCTCGCCGAATCTCGAGCCTCGTTCGAGTCCATCCTTGTCGACGGACGTGAGGCGGCGGATGTTGAGGTCGTCATCGAATGTCTGATCGGACTCTTAAGGTTGTCGGCAGAGGCGCTCGATGGTGAACGAATCCGCCTGATCGAGTCTCAGTTGGACCAGCTGGAAAAATCCGCAGCCACCAAGCTGCCACCGCTGCATTGGTTAGCTAAAGGGATGGTCGCCGCTCGTCAGGGGGAGCCCCGCCGCGCGATTCGGCACTATCTTCGGTATTCGCGTCAATGTCGCCGTTCGACCAGAGCCGGACATCGCTATTCTCCTTACACACGCGAAGAGGGCGCAGTCCGCGCTTGGATTCACATCGTTGCGGCGCTGAAGGATCTTGGGAATACCGGAAGAGCCGAAGCGATCGCCCAATCGCTGGTCAGGAACTGGGTGCCCAAGCGACTCCCCATGGTGAACGCGCACATCTTTCACGTCATGGGACGCATCGAA
>JBEIOW010000542.1:0-1962 GCA_040377385.1 Bacteriovoracaceae bacterium
CGGTGAGAAATGAAGATGCTCACGAAGAACGTGATCACCACGAAGACCGCTTCCATGAAGACGAGGATCCAGACCATCTCCTGGCGCACAGCTTCGATGCGAGAGAGTTCGGGGCCCATGGGATCGAGCGAGACGTACTTCAGGAACTCTTCGAACACGCTGTGCACGAGCCAGGGGAAGAGCAGGCTCAGTACGAAGAGCCAGGAGCAGACGTAAAAACAGAAACGAAGCTGAAAGGGCTTGTTGATCAGGAATATGCTTCGCTTGTAGGCCATGCGGAAAGTGTACTGAATCCAGCCGGGCTTTCAAAGGTGGTTTTTTCGTGTCGGG
This sequence comes from Bacteriovoracaceae bacterium, assembly GCA_040377385.1. GTDB lineage: Bacteria > Bdellovibrionota > UBA1018 > UBA1018 > UBA1018 > JBEIOW01. Next base: position 331 of record JBEIOW010000542.1, read on the forward strand.
GAGGTCTATGCTGAAGGTCTCCTGATGCCAAAATCCCGCTTGAATCACCGCATCCTGATCGCGCTGAGTCCTCTCCTGATCTGGGCTGAGTCGGCATCCGCCGTAACTGAGCCGCCCGTATTGCGCGCCCCGCTTGAGGCGGAGCCGATCACGCTGGACTGGGCCCGGGCTAAGCAGCCGCAGGAGCGGTTTCTCGTTTCTTTCTTAATGCGTGGGCTCCTGAAATACGCCGGCTCCGGCCAACCGGTCTGTGACCTCTGCCGGGAGTTCAGCGTATCGAAGGACCTTCTCTCCTACCGCTTCGAGCTTCAGCCGGGGTTGAAGTGGTCGGACGGAAAGGGACTTGAGGCGCGGCATTTCGTCGACGCGTTCGAGCGCCTCCGTCGACTGGAAAAAGATCTGGAGCTCGTCCGAGTGCTGGAATCCGCCAATGCGGTGTCGTCCGGAACGCTCGTCCTCGTATTGCGCAAGCCGACCGTGCTCTTCCCACATTGGCTCACGCTGGGGCACGCATTCCCAGTCCGTAAGGATCTTTTGGGCGCGGATCGGGATCCAACCGGTGAACGGATGGCGACGCAGGCGACCCTCGGGCCATACACTCTGGTGGCTTGGGAAAAGAAATCGCGCATCGTGATCGAAGGCAACCCCGAGTATGCGGGCCTGCGCCCCGTTTACCGCGTGGATTTTGCACTCGGCTCGCATGCCTCTCTCTTCGCGAGGTTTCGCTCGGGACGACTGGATCTTCTTTCGAATCCGACGACGGAAGACTTGGTCGCGCTCGGCTCCCGGAATGTTCAAGTCAATCCGTATTGGGCGACACGCGCGCTGGTCTTTCGATCAAACCGAAAAGCGGTGGCCTCGACTGCGCTTCGGCGCGCGATTCTCTATTCGCTGGACCGGGCGGCGCTGCCTGCGGCTTTGAAGAACGGTGAGCGTCCGACGGCGGGTCTGATCCCTCCGGGACTTTTTGGCGCTCGCAGCGTGCCGCTCGTCACCCGTGATTTGAATCGTGCCCGGACGGAAATGGAACGCGCTGGCGGCGCGACGGCCGTAGCTGATCCCATCGCAATCCAGGTGGGGCCTCACGAGACGGATCGCCGCACGTTCGAGTGGTTGCAGGCGCAGACGACACCACTCGGGATCCGCTGGAAATCTGTGTCGGGACCTGACTGGGACGTCTCGCTTCAGACCACACTCTTCGAGGTTGCGAGCGCGCTGGATATTTTACGGCGGTTTAGGACGGGTGATCCGGCGAACACGGTGGGTTGGACGAGCGTCGCTTACGACGCGCTTTTGTCCCAGCTGCTCGAGAATCATTCCACAGCGGGAGCACCCGGGACGCTTTACGATGAGGCGGCACAGATCCTAGAGGTTCAGGATCCCGTGGTGATTCCGCTCAGTCATCCTTCGCAGCCGTTTGTTTTGGGTCCGCGCGTGAAAGCGTTCGCCATCACGCCTTATGGCGATCCGGATCTGGTGAAGATCCAATTCTGAGGCGGCTTAGATTCGGAACAGTGCGATTCGCGTGACCGCCAGCAAGAGGATCGCCGCTGCACCGGCCTGGAGCGCGGTGAGCGGAGAGTCCAAGAAGAGCCAGTTCAAAGCGACGGCTCCGACCGGAAAGAGCAGCTC